>NZ_JAIHBA010000020.1:0-147000 GCF_019718735.1 Pseudomonas sp. RIT778
GCTCCGGGCGGCGATCCGACGAATGCGGTGTGTCATTTAGCAATTACGGTGACTGATCCACCGCTTTCGTCGGATCGCCGCCCGGAGCAAGCCCGCTCCCACATTGGAATGTGCGTGTACCTAGAGATAGGTCGTGGTCAGACGAATGTCCGCCTCGGCCAGATCCTTGGGCGGCGGGGTCGGTTCGATCCCGCACAACCGGGCGATGTTGTTGCCCAGGTAATCCTCAAGGTGATCCTCGTCGATCCCCAGGCCCTGCGGCGCCGGCGAGCACAGCACTTCCAGCTCGCGCAGCCACATGCCCGGTTCGTTCGGCGGCGAGTCGGTGCCGAACACGATCTTGTTGCGCGGCAACTCCTTGGCGAACTCGACGATCCGCGACTGGAAGCACCAGCCGGATTCGCAGTACACGTTCGGCGTGTCCATCGCCATCCAGAACGCCTCGAACGAATAGTTGCCACCGGTCTGGATGCCGAAGTGACCGATGATGAAATTGACCATCGGAAACTCGCGGATGATCGGGTAGAACATCGTCGGAATGGTGTACGGGCCGTCACCGGTATGGATCAGCACCACGATGTTGTACTTGGCGCAAACCTTCATCGCCGGGCGCAGCCAGTCGAGTGCGCGATCCGGGCGATAGCCGTGCATGTTGGCGTGCAGCTTGAGCATCTTGAAGCCGTATTCCTTGATGTGGAATTCCAGCTCTGCCGCGCCGTTTTCCGGTCCCCAGCGCGGGTTGAAGTTGAAGTTGCCGATGAACCGGTCCGGGTACTTCACGCACAGTTCGGCGACGTAGGACATGTAGTCGCGCACGCCCTCGCGACCACGGCGGTTGCCGTCGCGATAACCGGTGTTGCCCGGTGGCGGCTGGATGAAACCCATGTCGATCCGGCGCGGTTTGCCGTTGATCATGTACGGGCCGTCCATCAATTTGAGCATGCGCTCGCCGGTGAACGGTTCGCCGGTGTGGCGCCAGGCCTCGTCGACCAGGTTGGTGGGGTGCAGATGGGTGTCGATGATCATCGGTTCAGCTCCTGGCCAGTTGGGTGGTGACGGGGCGCTTGAGTTGCGCCTCTGCTTCGGAAACGGAACGCGGCGGCGGGGACGGCTCGAGGCCGATCATCCGTGCGGTGTTGTTGCCCAGGTAGTCTTCGAGGGTGTCCTCGTCGAGGTTCAGGCCCTGCGGCGGCTCGTGGCAGAGCACTTCGAGCAGGCGCAGCCACATGCCCGGCTCGTTCGGCGGGGTGTCGGTGCCGAACAGGATCTTGTGGGTCGGCAGGACCTTGGCGAACTCGACGATCCGCGATTGCAGGCACCAGCCGGATTCGCAGTAGACGTTGGGCAGCTCCATCGCCCACTGCATCGGTTCGAACACGTAGACGCCGCCGGTCTGCACGCCGAAGTGGGCCATGATGAAATCGACGTTGGGGAATTCCTTGATCATCGGCACCCATTCCGACGGGATGCTGTAAGGCCCGTCGCCGGTGTGCAGCTTGACCGGAATGCCCAGCTCGGCGCATTTCTCGAAGGCCGGACGGACCCAGTCCAGCGCACGGTCGGGACGGTAGGCGTGCATGTTGGCTTGCATCTGCACCATCTTGAAACCGTGTTCCTTGACGTAGCGCTCGATCGCCTCGACGCCGTTTTCCACGCCGCAGCGCGGGTTGTAGACGAAGCAGCCGATGAAACGGTCCGGGTAGGTCTGGACCATTTTCAGGGTGTAGGCCATGTAGGCGTCGATGGATTCGCGGCCCGACAGCTCGCCGTCGGTCCAGGTGTAAATGGTGTTGCCCTGCGGCGGCTGGATGAAGGCTTTGTCGATGCGGCGAGGCTTGCCGTTGACCATGTACGGGCCATCCATCATCTCCAGCAGACGCTCGCCGGTGAACGGGTCACCGTCATGCCTCCAGGCGAGGTCCACGAGATCCGTGGGATAGCAGCTGATATCGATGATCATTGAAGTCGATCTCCTGATAGCGGGGAAGGGAGCCTTGCGGCTCACAGCATCCACGTCCCGGGCAATCGGCCGTTTCTATGCGCAGCACTCGCGCATTCCCTCGCCTGTTCGCATCCGGCCCGGGTGGGTGGTTGCTTGAGGCGAGTATTGGAAGGCGGGGGAGGGTTCGTACAATATTAATTGGGTGGGGTGGTGATACTTGTTCGATATGGGCTTGCCAGCGATGGCGTCAGTGAAGTGTTTGCATGGCCAACTGCTTGATCACTTCAACAACAGGTGCCACCCGCTCAGCCTGCCCATGCGGCCACACCGCATAAAGATTGTAATGCGCCGCAATCTGCGCTTCGTTCAACGCCACCAGCCGCCCGCTGCGCAACGCATCGGCGGCCAATAATCCACGCACCAGCCCCGCACCGACACCCGCTTCAGCCGCCGCAATCAAATTCGCCGCGTTATCAAAAACGACGCGAGCAGCAGGTTCCACCGCCGGCATCCCCGCCGCATCCAGCCACGGAATCCACGACCTGCGCGTATACCCCAACAGTGGCAGTTCAAGAATCTGCGCCGGGCTCAATGGCAGCTGCAAACCATCCCGCTCCAGCAGCGCAGGGGACGCCACCGCCAACACCCGGTCCCCACAAATCTGGGTCATCTCGCAATCGTCCCAATCGCCATAGCCATAGCGCAACGACAAATCCACCCGTTCGAACGTGCTGCGATCACTGCGGGGCATCGACAGCAACGTCACTTCGTAATCCGGCAAGCCGTCGAGCAACTGCGGCAAGCGCGGATTGAGCCAGCTCTGCGCCAGTTCGCTGTCCACATCCAGGGTCAGTCGCTGAGCCACGCTGCGGTTTTTCACCGAAGACAACGCGCGATCAATTTGCGCCAGACCATCCGACAGCACGCTGGCAAACAGCTGCCCGGCGTCGGTCAGGTTACTGCCGCCGCCTTCGCGCACGAACAGCGGCTGGCCGATGAAGTCTTCCAGGGCGCGGATCTGCTGGCTGATCGCGCTGTGGGTCAGGTCGAGCTTGCGCGCGGCACTGGAAAAACTGCCGCTGCGCGCCGCGTGGATGAACGCGCTCATGGACTGCACCGACGGGTATCGCTTGTACATGTTGTTAGTCCTGCTTACACCGGTTGGCAGAAATCGTCGCTGGCCGCGCGTTGCCGGGGGTTCCAATAATCGGTCACCAGGCCCGCACAAAGACGGGCCGCTCTTTTGGAGCCTGACAATGATTGCACTCACGGTAAACGGCGAACGACGCGAGCTGGATGAGGCGTCCCCCTCCATGCCCTTGTTATGGGTGTTGCGTGATCAGTTGAAACTCACCGGCACCAAGTTCGGTTGCGGCATGGGCCTGTGCGGTGCCTGCACCGTGCACCTGAACGGCGTCGCGGTGCGTTCCTGCCAGTTGCCGCTGGCCGCCGTCGCGGGCCACAGCATCACCACCATCGAGGGCCTGTCGCCCAGCGAAAACCATCCGCTGCAACTGGCCTGGGTCGCCGAAGATGTGCCGCAATGCGGCTACTGTCAATCCGGGCAGATCATGTCCGCCGCCGCGCTTCTCAACACCGGCGCACCGGTCAACGACGACTCGATCCGCAACGCGATGTCCGGGAATATCTGCCGCTGCGGCACTTACGGGCGCATCAACAAAGCGATCAAACGGGCGGCGAATGCGCCGAAGGAGGCGTGATGAGCCTCATCGACGGCACCCTTCAAGAACCCTCGCGCCGGGTGTTTCTCAAACAGGCGGTGACGGTGGCGTCCGGTCTGGCGATTGCGCTGTACCTGCCTTCCGGTGCGGCGGCGACTGAAGCGAAAACCACAGCCACTGAATTCGAACCCAACGCCTGGGTGCGCGTGCTGCCCGACGGCACGGTGAAACTGGTGGTGCACAAGCACGATTCCGGCACCGGCACCCAGACGGCTTTGGCCGCGTGCGTGGCCGAGGAACTGGACGTGAACCCGATGACGGTGCAGGTCATCACCCCGGAAGACCCGTTCTTCGAAACCTACATTCATCCGGTCTGGAAAGTCTTCTCCACCGGCGGCAGCACCAGCGTTTCACTGGAATACGATCGCCTGCGCATGGCCGGCGCCACGGCACGGGCGCTGCTGATCAGTGCGGCGGCGCAGCAGTGGAAAGTCAGCCCCGACAGCTGCTCCACCGAGGAAGGCCGGGTCGTGCATGCGTCGAGCAAACGCAGCCTCGGCTACGGCGAACTGGCCGGCGCGGCGGCGCATCTGCCAGCACCGACGAACGTCACGCTGAAGGATCCGGCGCAGTTCAAATACATCGGCAAGTTGCGCCACAAACGCGATGCGGCGGCGAAGGTCTGCGGGCGCTTCAAGTACAGCATCGACGTGCAGTTGCCGGGGATGCTGGTGGCAGTGATTCAGCGCGCACCGGTGGTGGGCGCGAAGGTTGTCGCCGTGGATTCGGCGGCCGCGTTGCAGGTGCCGGGTGTGCGCAAGGTGATCGCGATTCCCGGTCGGCCGGACGTGCTCGGTGGCAACCTAGAAGGCGTCGCGGTACTGGCCGAAACGTTCTGGGCTGCGCAGCAGGGACGCCAGTTGCTGGAGATCAAATGGAGCGACTCGCCGCTGGCCGGCTTCGACAGCGCCGAGCTGAGCAAAGCGCAGATCGCGGCGATCAGCGACCCGGCAACGCAAACCGTCAAAGCCATGGCCCAGGGCGATGTCGCCGGGCAATGGCCGGGTGCTGCGAAGCTGCTCGAAGCCGATTACACCATGCCCTACAAGGTGCAAAACCCGCTGGAACCGATCTGCATCACCGCGCAGGTCAAGGACCAGGCGATCACCTACTGGGGCGGTGTGCAGGTGCCGTCGTCGGCGCTGGAAGCGGCGCAGACCGTGTGCGGCATCGGCAAGGACAAGGTCACCATCCATGAGCTGGTGTCCGGTGGCAGCTTCGGTGCGCGGGAAGCCAAATACTGGTTGTTCGAGGTCGCGTATCTGGCGCAGAAAACCGGTGTGCCGGTGAAACTGCTCAACAGCCGCGAAGACGAAATGCACGCGCTGTTCAATCACCCGGCCACGCTTCATCGGGCAAAAGGCGCACTGGATGCCCAGGGCAAACTCACCGCGCTGCAACTGCATGCGGTGTCACCGGCCTCGCCGGAACAGTGGGAACCGGGTTATTTCGAGCGCCCGGATCACATGGATTACAGCACCACCGAAGCGATCACCGCGTGGGACTTCGCCTACCGTCCGCCGCACCTGGAACTGAACTGGGTCAAACACGAAAGCAACGTGCCCAGCGGCTGGTATCGCTCGGTGAGCTTCATTCCCAACGTGTTCGCCGTGGAAAGCTTCATGGATGAACTGGCCCATGCGGCCGGCAAAGATCCGCTGGCGTTCCGTCTTGCCAACATGCAGGAGCGGCCACGGCATGTCGCGGTGTTGAAACAGGCCGCCGAACGCGCCGGTTGGGGCCAGAAGCTGCCGCCGGATACGGCGCTGGGGATCGCCACCAATCAGGGCTACACCAGTTTCATCGCCGTGGTGGCGCGTGTCGCGAAGGTGGACGGCAAGGCGCGGGTCGAGAAGCTGACCTGCGTGGTCGATTGCGGTCTGGCGGTGTCGCCCGGCGGGGTCGAGGAGCAGATTTACGGCGGATTGATGTGGGGCCTCGGTCACGCGCTATTCGATCGTCTCGACATCCAGCAGGGCAGGGTGGTGCAGAGTAATTTCCACGACTATCGCGTCACGCGCATGTCGGACATGCCGCCGGTAGACATTCTCGTGCTCGATGGCCAGCCGGACAAACCGGGTGGCGTCGGGGAGCTGGGCAGCCCGTCGGTGGTCCCGGCAATTGCCAATGCGCTGTTCAGCCTGACCGGGGTGCGTCAGCGTTCCACGCCACTGAACCTGGGGTAAGCCGCCATGGACCTGCGTTTGCTGCGGTACTTCATGGCGCTGGCCGATGAGCTGCACTTTGGCCGCGCCGCCGAGCGGCTGCACATCTGCCAGCCGCCGCTGAGCCAGCAGATCCGTTTGCTGGAGGAAGAACTCGGCACGCCGCTGTTCGAGCGCAGCCACCATCGGGTTGAGCTGACGGCGGCGGGGCAGATGCTCAAGGAACAGGCGCCGCTGGTGTTCGAGCAACTCGAGCGAGCGCTGGATCTGACCCGCCAGACCGGGCGCGGGCAACTCGGCGAGCTGGAAATCGGCATGATCAGTTCGGTGATGGTCGGCGTGCTGCCCAAGGCGCTGCACCTGTTTCGCGAGCGCTATCCGCAGGTCACCTGGCGTCTGCATGAGATGACCCCGGCGGCGCAGGTCAAGGCGCTGAAGGAGAAGCGCATCGACGCCTGCGTGTTCCGCGTCGGTTATGACGACCCGCAATTGCGCAATGAATTGCTGATCCATGAGCCGATCCATGTGGTGATGCCGCAGGATCACCCGTTGGCCCGGCGCGAGGTGCTGGCGCCGGCTGATCTGGCGCAGGAGCCGTTTGTGGCGCTGGAACTGAAGCAGTCGCGGTTCGCCAATTTTCTCTATCAGTGCTGCATCCAGGCCGGGTTCACCCCGCAGATCCGCCAGCAGGTGATCGAGGTGCAGACCTTGCTCAGTCTGGTTCGCGCCGGGTTTGGCGTGGCGCTGTTACCCGCATCGATCGAGCAGTTGGCTCCGGCCGGGCTGGTGTTCCGGCGCCTGACCCCGGCGCTGCCACAAGTGCCGCTGTATGCGACGTATCGGGCCGACGATGCCTCGCCGGTGCTCAAGCTGTTTCTCGATACGCTGCGCGAGCTGGTCGATCACAGCGCTCGGTAATCGGGGACAAAGTTGCCCGGCACGATCACAACGGCCTGCGGTCGTAAACTTCACATGCGCGAACTTGTGGAGAACCAATGAGCCGGGACGTCCTGACCACCGAAACCAATCGCCGTCAGTTGCAGCAGATCATCGCCGGGCTGTCCGACGGGGTGATTCTGCTGGAGCTCGACCAGACGATTCTCTGGGCCAACGAAGCCGCACTGGCGATGCATGGCGTCAGCCGGATCGGCGAGCTGGGCAACAATGCCGGGGAATACGTCGAGCGCTTCAACCTGCGCTATCGCAACAACCACACGCTGACAACGGAGCAATACCCGATCAGCCGCGTAGCCACCGGCGAAACCTTCAGCGACGTGTTGGTCGAAGTCACCCCACACAATGACGAGGAACGCACCTGGGTGCACAGCGTGCGCAGCATGGTGTTGACCGATCGCGACGGCGACATCGAGTCGCTGGTGTTGATCATGAGCGACGTCACCGACTGGGCCAACGCCGAACAGCGCTTCGAAAAAACCTTCAACGCCAACCCGGCGCCGGCGGTGATCTGCCGTCTCAGCGACTTGCGTTATATCAAGGTCAATCCGGGGTTTCTGGAGATGACTGGCTATACCCGCGATCAGGTGATCGGCGCGTCAACCTATGAGCTGGATATTCTCGAACAGGCCGAGCGCAAGGACCTGGCGATCCAGCGCCTGCGCGATGTCGCGACCATTCCGCAGATGCAGGCCGAATTGCGCTTGCCGGACGGCGGCAGCAAACAGGTGATCGTCGCGGGGCAGCCGCTGGTGCTCAATGACGAGGACTGCATGCTGTTTTCCTTTGTCGACATGGAGCCCCGGCATAAGGCCGAAGTTGCGCTGCGCCAAAGTGAGGAACGATTCGCCAAGGCCTTTCGCCTGACGCCGGTGCCGATCCTGATTTGCAGCGCCGACGAGCAGCGGCTGATCGACGTCAATCAGGCGTTTCTCGATACCCTGGCGTACGAGAGCGACGAGGTGCTCGGCAAGACCGTCGCGCAACTGGACTTCATTGATGAACCGGCGGAGCGCGCCCGGTTGCTCGCGGCGCTGGAGAAGACCGGCCGCGTTGATCGCGTCGATATGCGGATCCGCAGGAAAGACGCCGAGCTGCTGGAGTGCGCGGTGTCCGCTGATACCGTCAACATTCAGGACACGGTGTGCTATCTGCTGGTGCTGATGGACATCACCGAGCGCAAGCGCACCGAGCTTGAGCTGGTGGCGGCGATTGAAGAGGTGATGAAGGATGCTTCGTGGTTCAGCCGTACGCTGATCGAAAAACTGGCCAATGTGAAGAAGGTCAATTCGCCGCAACTGCCGAGTGTGTCGTTCACTGATCTTACGGCTCGCGAACGTGATGTGCTGGGGCTGATCTGTGAGGGGCTGGCGGACAAGGAGATTGCTGCGCGGTTGAAACTGGCGCCGAACACGGTGCGCAATCATGTGGCGACGGTGTATTCGAAGCTGGATGTGCACAGTCGCAGTGAGGCGATTGTCTGGGCTCGGGAGCGTGGGTTGTTTTCGGGGGGCGGTCGGGGGCAGCGGTAAGGTGCAAATGCACTAGTTCATGGGGTGCAAATTCGGGTGTTTGATCGGGCGGGGTGTTCTTAGTCTGGTGAGGTGCGATGCATTTTTTTGGTGATCGTGTCTTTTTGGAACCTGCTAATGGATCAGCCCTTTATGAATGTGTTGTTGGTTGTTGAGTCTGGTTGTGCGGAGCTGGCGCGATGATTTATCTGGCGCAGTTACGGGCTCGGCTTGAGCGTAGTTTTTCGCCGTTGGCTTGTGAGTGTGTGGTGGATGGGGATCATTCGCTTACGGTGAAGTTGTATGAGCCGGTTTCGGGGCGGGTGGATCTGGTGATTAGTGGGTTGAGCCTTGGTGCCTTGCGTACTCCGGAAGCGGTGGATGCTTTGATTGGTGAGTTGCGGTATGAGCTTGAGAGTAATTCTTTGCGGTCGCCCAGTTGAACTTGGCGGCCTTTGGGCCGACCAGGTTCTTGTTCGGTTTGGGTGAATATCCGGTTCTTCGGGGGCAGTTGCTGGCGGTTTCGCCCTTACGGCGAGTCACCTTTTCCAAACGCCGAAAAGGTAACCGAAAAGGCTTTACCCTGACGTACGGCCCCTCGCTGAGGCTCGGGGTTCCTTCGCTCCGGGATTGATCCGGGGGCATCGCCTACGGTTTGCTTCGCTGCACCTCCTCTCGATGCATGCGGCTGCGCCGCACGGTCGCTGCGCTCCCACCCCCGGATCAATCCCTCCACTCAGCCTGCCGACGGGCCCTGCGATCAAAAGCGGTACTCGAGCTAACGCTCATCGTCGTGAGTGGTGAGAAGCGAAGAGCGGACTGCGTTTGCTTTGATCGTTCCCACGCTCCGCGTGGGAATGCAGCCCGGGACGCTCTGCGTCCCAATCTGACATTCACCTGTAGGTGATGGCTTGTCGGCGGTGGTGATGGATTAGTCGACTCATCCCGAAAATCGACAGCAAATCCTGCCAGTTCGAGCCATTTCACTGGCACTTGCAGTCCACTGGTCTATAAGGAATGAGTGGTTCGGTTTCCATAACCGGGCGTTGTCCTGCTCGGCGACGGGAGTTTTCTTCCATTCATCGCGGGTCATCCTATGAACAATCCTGGGAAACGCGTGTGTTTTTCGTTGTTGTCGGCTGTCGGTCTGGTGCTGCTCAGTGGTTGCGCCAGTCCTCCACCCCCTCCGCCGGCAGCGCCGCCTCCGCCGCCTGAGCGGACTTGTCAGGTCATGGAAAATACCGAGGTCGCCGGTGATGCGTATGCCGACGGGCAAGTGACTCGACACATCACCAAGACCCGTTGCGTCACTCAATAAGCCGGGCGCCTGTGAAGGCGCGGGTCGAGTGGATTGTGCTGGTGGCCGATCTGGTCGGAACAGCGGTGTTTGCGGTTGAAGGCGCGATTGCGGCGATGCGCAGTCAGCTCGATCTGCTCGGGGTGATGGTGATTGCGTTCATCGTTGCGCTCGGTGGCGGGGTGACGCGTGATCTGTTGATCGGTGCGACGCCGCCCAAGGCTGTGGCGGACTGGCGCTATCCGGCGCTGGCGTTTGCCATGGGCGGGGTGGCGTTTGTTTTTCATGAGCGGGTGCTGGGCTGGTCCGGTTCGACTCTGATCGTGCTGGATGCGGCGGGGCTGGCGTTGTTTGCGGTGGCCGGGGCGCAGAAGGCGTTGAATTTCGGGATCTCGCCGTTTGTGGCCATGCTGATGGGCACGATTACCGGGGTCGGCGGCGGGGTGCTGCGTGACATTGTGCTGGCGCGGGTGCCGGTGGTGTTGCAGGCGGATCTGTATGCCAGTTCGGCGTTTGTCGGGGCGGCGGTGTTGATTGTCGGGCGCAGGCTCGGTGTGCCGCCGGTGGCGGCTGCGTTGCTGGCGGGGGCGGCGTGTTTGTTGTTGCGGTTGTTGTCGGTGCATTTTGGCTGGCAGTTGCCGAAGGTTCTGGAGGCATGAAAAAGGCAGCCCATGGGCTGCCTTTTGTTTTGCGTCAGAAGCGGATCAGGACAGGAAACCGCCGTCCACGTTCAGCGATACGCCAGTGGTGTAGCTCGAAGCGTCGCTTGCCAGGTACAGCACGGCGCCGGCCATTTCGCTCGGGTCGGCTACGCGTTTGAGCGGGATCTGGGTCAGGGCTTGCTTCAGGATCGCGTCGTTTTTCACCAGGGCCGAGGCGAACTTGGTGTCGGTCAGGCCCGGCAGCAGGGCGTTGCAGCGGATGCCGAATTGCGCGCATTCCTTGGCGAAGACTTTGGTCATGTTGATCACGGCGGCCTTGGTCACCGAGTAGATGCCCTGGAAGATCCCCGGCGAAATGCCGTTGATCGACGCCACGTTGATGATGCTGCCGCCGCCGTTTTCGCGCATCAGCTTGCCGGCTTCCACCGACATGAAGAAGTAGCCGCGGATGTTCACGTCGACGGTTTTCTGGAAGGCGCCGAGGTCGGTGTCCAGCACGTTGCAGAATTGCGGGTTGGTCGCCGCGTTGTTGACCAGGATGTCCAGGCGCCCGAACTGTTCCTTGATCCCGGCGAAGACCTGGCTGATCTGTTCCATTTCACCGATATGGCAGGCGACCGCCGTGGCCTTGCCGCCGGCGGCGATGATGGCGTCGGCCACGTGTTGGCAGCCTTCGAGTTTGCGGCTCGAAACGATGACGTGGGCCCCTTGCTGGGCCAGCAGTTTGGCGATGGCTTCACCGATGCCGCGGCTGGCGCCGGAGACGAAAGCGATCTTGCCGTCGAGGTCGAACAACTGAGTCTTGGACATGGGATTCCCTTGTAGTAAGCCTTGTTATAACGCCGTCATCAGAGGCTAGATTTGGCAATGACCTGCAGGCTCATCTGCTCCAGCAGTTTGTTCATGTGAATGAACTGCGCGAAGCGTTTGTCCTGGGTCTGGCCATGGAAGAAGCGGTAGTAGATCTGCTGCACGATGCCGGCCAGGCGGAACAGGCCGTAGGTGTAGTAGAAGTCGAAATTGTCGATCTGGATGCCCGAACGCTCGGCGTAGTAGTCGACGAATTCGCGGCGGGTCAGCATGCCCGGCGCGTGGCTTGGCTGGCGGCGCATCAGTTGCACCGGTGCCGGGTCGTCGGCCTGGATCCAGTAGGCGAGGGTGTTGCCCAGGTCCATCAATGGATCGCCGAGGGTGGTCAGTTCCCAGTCGAGCACGCCGATGATCTGCATCGGGTTGTTCGGGTCGAGGATGACGTTGTCGAAGCGGTAGTCGTTGTGCACGATGCTGGAGGTCGGGTGATCGGCCGGCATCTTGTCGTTGAGCCAGGCTTTGACCTTTTCCCAGTGCGGTGCGTCCGGGGTCAGGGCTTTTTCGTAGCGCTCGCTCCAGCCTTTAATCTGGCGAGCGACGTAGCCTTCCGGTTTGCCCAGATCGCCGAGGCCGCAGGCGTTGTAATCGACGCGGTGCAGTTCGACGAAACGGTCGATGAAGCTCTTGCACAGGGCTTCGGTTTTGGCCGGGTCGAGGCCCAGTTCCGGCGGCAGGTCCGAGCGCAGGATGATGCCCTTGACCCGTTCCATCACGTAGAACTCGGCGCCGATCACCGAATCGTCGGTGCAGTGCACGTAGGTTTTCGGGCAATACGGGAAGCCATCGCGCAACTGGTTGAGGATGCGGAATTCGCGGCCCATGTCGTGGGCGGACTTGGCCTTGTGGCCGAACGGTGGACGGCGCAGGACAAATTCCTGGTCCGGGTATTCCAGCAGGTAGGTCAGGTTCGACGCGCCGCCGGGAAACTGGCTGATCTGCGGCGTGCCGGTCAGGCCCGGAATGTGCGCCTTGAGGTACGGATCGATCAGGCTGGCATCGAGTTCTTCGCCAGAGCGGATACGGGTGGACTGGTCAGTAAGCGCCATGCTTATCCCTTCTGCTTATTTTGGAGGCCAGACATCATTGGCTAATCTAATGGCGCGCTCGGGTCGTCACAAGCGCGGTTCGGTCTTATAGGTTAGCGTGTTGGACGATAATCACCTTTGGGAATGTGCGCGGCGGGCCGCTGGCGACTAAGGTTTAGCGGGTATGCCTTGTTCACGAAGGAGCTTTGAAATGGGCTGCCCGCAAGTCTGTGCCAGCGCCACCCTGCAATGCAGTTTCGGCGCCGCACCGGCGGTGCTCAACGTGCTGCCGGTCAACCGCACGCTGACCGGCGGGATGCCGGCGGCGAACATCATGGATCATATTCCGCTGGTCAACGTCACCACGTTTGGCATGTGCATGAGCATGGCCAACCCGATGGTCGCCGCTGCCACGGCTGCGGCGCTGGGCGTACTGACGCCGATGCCATGCATTCCGGCGACCGCCACGCCGTGGATCCCCGGCGGAGCGCCGACCCTGCTGCTGGGCGGGATGCCGGCGATCGATGCCAACAGCACGTTGATGTGCAACTGGGCGGGGGTGATCAAGATCGTGATGCCGGGGCAGATGCAGATGTTGATTCCCTGAGTCAGGCCTGCGCCGGATCTGTCCATTTGCGAAACCACCAGCGCACCCGGGAAATCGGTTTGCCATCGGCATCCAGCGGCCGTCCGTCCTCGGCGAACCCCTGTTCGGGTTCCATCAACTGCCCATTCAGATAACGCGCATCCACCGCCGGTTTGCCGTTGGGATGAAAGCGCTGATAACGCCCCTCACGCACGCCGTCACGATAGAACTCGGCTTCCGCCACTTGGCCGTCGGGAAAGTAATTGAACGACTCGCCATGCAATAACCCACGCCGATAAGTGGCCTTGCGCTGCAACCAGCCCTCGGGTGCGTAGAAACTGGCGATGCCTTGCAACTTGTCACGCACGAACGGCATCTGCGCCGATACCTTGCCGTTGGGGTGATAGAGCAGCGATGTACCTTGCAGTTCACCCTGGCTGTAATTCAGATCGGCTTGTTTACGCCCGTCATCCTTGATGTTCAACGGGCCATCGAGTCGACCGTCCTGCAAACGCCCCTTGAGCTGCTTGTCATCCTGCTGCAGATCCAGCGGTGTGATCGCCATGGCTTCTCCTTGTCAGTTGACCTGTACCAACCCGCCCTTGATGGTCAGCATGCCGCCGCCGTCCACGGTCTGTGAGGCCGCGCCCTTGTTGGTCAGGCTGATGCCGGCGTCGTTGGTCAGCGTTGTTCCGGCCTTGTTGTCCAGCGAGGTGCCGGCCTGATTGGTCAAGGCAGTGCCGGCCTTGTGCGTGATCGAGGTGCTGGCGGACGTGGCCAGATCCGCGCCGCTCTTGATCGTGAAACTGCCGCCGCTTTGCAGGGTGAGGGTGCCGCTGACCTTGATCGTCAGGTTGCCGTCCACCGTCAGGCTGTAATCGCCGGTGACCTTGTCGGTGTAATTGCCGCCGGTGCTGTGGTTCTGGTCGGCGCCGACCTTCACGGTGCGACTGTCCTTAACATCGAGGCTGTCGCTGCCGGTCTGGATCGTGACGCTGCGTTTGCCTTTCTCCAGCGTCACGGTTTCATCGCCGTCCTTGACCGTGCGGGTGCGGGCGTTCTGCACCGTGAGGGTTTCATCGTGGCCGACGGTGGCGGTGGTGTCGTTGAGCACGTTGATCTTCAGGTCTTTCTGCGCTTGCAGGAACACCTCTTCGGCATCCTTCTTGTCCTCGAAACGCAGCTCGTTGAAACCGCCGCCGCCCTTGGATGACTGGGTCTTGATCCCGGATTGGGTCTGGTTCGCCGGCAAGGCGTAGGGCAGGGCGTTGTCACCGTTGTAGACGCAACCGGTCACCAGCGGCCGGTCCGGATCGCCGTCGATGAAGGTCACGATGACTTCCTGACCGATACGCGGCACGAACTGCATGCCGAAACCCTTGCCGCTCCACGGCAGCACCACGCGGACCCAGCAGGAACTGGTTTCGTCGTTTTTACCGTCGCGATCCCACGGGAACTGCAACTTGATCCGGCCGTATTCGTCGGTCCAGATTTCCTCGCCGAACTTGCCGACGACGATGGCAGTTTGTGGATGCATGCGCGGTTTGGGCGTGAGGCGTTGCGGACGAAACGGCGTGGCCTTGGGGATCGCTTCGAAGCGGTTGCGATAGCTTTCGTGGCTGGCGTCGTGGGTGACTCGCGTGACGACCCAATCGATGTTCAGGCTTGCGTCTTCGTGGCCATCGAGGGTGAACCAATGTCCCGGGATCAGCCAGCGACAGTCGCTCTCGCCGACGAAGCGTTTCTCTTCACTTCGCAAACCGTCGACCCGCTGCTTGGTCAACGCATCGCCCCGAGCCTTGGCGTTGTAACCGCCGGGATGCTCATAGATCGAACGCGGCCCGGCCACGGCTTCGGCCTGGCCATAGAGTGAGGTGGTCGGTGTGGTGAACTCGTAATCCGTCGCCTTGTACACCCCGGCCACCGCTTGCAGACACACCTGGCCTGAGCGGATGCCGTGCAGCTCGCGCTCGCCCATTTGCTGGCCCAGATACTTGACCGTCGGCCCGTTGGGGATCTGTACGAAAGCGTCGTTGCTGTCGCCGAGCACGAGCGTGTGCTTGCCGTCCTCGTGGGTGAAGAACCAGAAGACGCCTTCCTCTTCCAGCAGCCGCGAGACGAAGGCAAAGTCGGTTTCGCCGTACTGCACGCAGTACTCGCGTGGGGTGTAACTGCCGGTCAACGAGAGTTTGAAATCGGTGAAACCGTGAGCCTTGAAAATCGTGGTGACGATGTCCGAAGTCGCGAGGTTCTGGAACACCCGGTTATTGCTGGCCAGGGTCAGCCACCAGAGCCATGGCCTTAGAACCAGCTGATAGCGCTCGGCGCTGGCGTCAGCGGGGAGCTGGCGGATTTCGGCGACCAGTGCGTCGAAGGGACGGAGTTGGGCGTCGTTGTGCAGGGTAGTGGTGACGTGGCTGGCGATAGCGCTGGTCAGGGTGAGAGGCGTGCCGTCGTTGAGTCCGTTGAGGACCTGCGAACCCAGCACATTGAGCGCTTCGTCGCCGGACAATGACTCGGGATAAAGCGCTGACACCGCGGCAGCAGTGAGGGAGAGGGTAGTGTTGCTGTCGGTGGAACGGGGCATGGCGTAATCCTTTGAGGGGTGTCCCTTTTCCAGCATCCCGGAAGCTCATGGTGGCTACCATTCACTATCCTGATGTAGCCCGACACTGGTGCACATGTCGTTTTTTTTACCATCAAACAACGTGCCTACGTAGAGACCGAACCGACTCAGATGCGTTTTATCAATTTCGGGCCGATCTCCTTCTCCACCTCCCTCATCACGATTATCGGTTTGAGGTGTTTCCAGATCGACGCGGTACTGAGCCTTGATCCAGGGTTTATAGAAGCCGATCCAGGCATTGCAATATGCGCACGCTTTTTTCAGACCACCCAAAGCAACTTGTGTATGGGGATTGAATGAGCCGACGCCCAATTTTGATTCGGTCAATATGCGCAAAAGTTTCAACTCGGCATGAACTTCGCGGCTGTCATTGATAATGTTGATCTCATTTGCCCCGGCGTTGTAAGTGTGGAGCAGCAAAGACTTGGTTTTTGCCTGACGAGCCAGGTTGGTCATGGCACCGGCTTCGGTGAATTTACGCAAGCACCAAGCGATACGACTTTCCTGGGCCGTGGCCGTCAACGGCAACGTTGCACCGGTAATGAGTCGGTGTGCATCTGCCACTTCCGTGACTGTCAATGCAGGAAATTGAGCAGGCAATCCTGCATACCTGAATGACTGTTGTTCCGGCCCACTGTATTTAAGGGTGTACCCCTTGCCGAACTTTTTCTTCCGTTTACTGGTGGAGTAATCCGGCCCCAGAATTGCGTTGCAATAGCGCACGCATGACACGAGGGTAGCGTGATCGATGACGCCAAAGGCACTGAACAGGTTTGCAACCGCCACATGCTCGCCTTTGTTACAGGCGAAATACAAACTCTCGCCCATTCTCATGCACTGCACTTCCTCGACTTTCACACTGGAGTTGTTGTCCAGGTCGCCGTCCCAATTCAGTTGACGGGCAGCAGAGGCGATTACGGTTGAAATCGCCACCAGGTCTTTACTGTTATAGGCAGGAATTGGCATTTACGTCCTTGTGGCCCGAACTATTCCAGGCTGGCGTTGAGGGTGAAAATAACGGGGAAGTGATCACTGCGGATTGGATGTCCCAGACAATACGGGGCAATTTCCAGGATGTTGCCGAACGAGTCGCTGGTCTGGCGAAGGCTCGCATCGCACTCTGCCCGCCAATGCTGGGCAAACAAGACGTAGGCATAGTCGAGCAGCAACAGAACCGGCTGCAGCTCACAGACCTCGATACCTTGAGTAAACATATAGTCGGGCAGATAGGTTTTGGCCGTGAGTTGTGTGTCATGGCCGTAGCCTTGAAGGATGCCCAGCTCGTGAGTGGCTTTTGCGAGTGTTACGTTCTTTATGCTCAGGTGGGTGTAGCCCGGGCTGGTCGGCACCAGGCGATCCATGCCTTTGATTTGCGCGTACGTCTGCGTGGGTATCAGATTCAGGTCACCGCCAAAAAACAGCAGTTTCTTGATGCCAAGCAACTCGGCGTTTTCCTGGATGAAACCGATCGTGTCCACGATATTGCCCGGCGCCATGAACGAGGCATTGGCATGATAGAAAGCGAAACCAAAAGTTGATTTGATGTGCCGTATGATCAGCGGCGCGCGTTGTTCGGTGTGGGACAAAATATAGTTGTCGGTAACGTTCTCGAACTCGGCACTGACATCGTTCCGTATCAACACCATGGAGCCGAGGGTCGTATGTTTTTTCTTGCCGCCTTCCTGCGTCAATATTGCAATGGCGGTGTAACTGCCGGTCAGATCGGCAATCAGGCTTTCATTGATGTTTCCGGTTTTACCCGCTTCGAACAGCGCGATGATATGCGGCTTTTTCTGCGCGATATAAAAATCCAAAAACTTCTTTTTATCGGCATAGGCTTGCGAGTGGATACCCTTTTGATTATCGAAGTGTTGGGCGTTCCAGATCATGATCGAGTACATGCACGCCTCCCTGAGTTTTCGTTACATTCAGCGAACCTAGATGCAACGGCGCCACCGATACCAGGTCGCTCCATTGTCCAGCACAGTCGCCCTCACAGGCGTGCGCCCGGTCATCTGCTCCTGATAGCTCCAGTGCTTCCTGTTGAAGAAAGTGATCTTGACGCCGGACAGAAGCTGGTCCGCACCGGTCAGTATCGTGAGTAGTTTTTTGGCGCGATCCTTGACCCAGGCTTTACTGTAATTTTGATTCTGCTGGGCATTCATTTCATTGGTAAAAAGCACCATGGAGGCATATAGCTCGGCGGCTTTTACAAAGTGTTTCGAGAACTTTATTTCTCTCAAACGACTGAAGTCGTCTACGTTGGCATCCCCTGGATCATCACTGCGATGTTGGGGAAGCGGGCCTTCGAGAATATTCCACGCTGACCATGAAATGGCTTCAAAGAGGTCGGACTGTTCCTCACCGTCAAGTTCATCGGCGACAGCAAGAAGACCATTGGCAATTTGTCCAACCACCGCTTTCCATTGTGCATAGGTCTGGGTTTCCAACTGCGGGGAGGGCATCAAGGTGGTCTTGATTGCCTTTAGCTTTCTTTTGATCTCCGGGAAGCGCCCACCTCTGGCTCGCTGGCTGAAAAGATCTACGCACATGTCGAGCAGATCGTCATCGGCTATGACATACAGCCAGTTCCAGAAATCTCTCAAACTGTTGAAGGGTATCTGGTGATGCCAGGTCAACGGGAATGAACGCTGTGTTGTTTCCGGCACCAGATCAATCTTCCTTGAATATTGCACCGTCAGGTCGGAGTGAACCCATTCCCGGTGGCCGTTGCTCGGAAAGCGAGTTGTGATGATGGGTGAACAAGCCATGTCGTGTTTTCTCCCTTACCCGCGTAACCGTTGCGCTGCGCCTGGCGAGCACTGTTCTGAGCATCCCGCAAGAAGTCAGGACGGCGCTTTTCCACCGTCCTGTTCCTGTCACGTACGCTTACCCATCACTTCCCGGCATTTTTAGCCTCAGCCGCCTTGGCCTGTTGCCACATCGGAATCGCCTTGAACGCGGTCACCATGTCGTAATCCAGCGCCACCGGTTTCGCGCCTTGCGCGGTGTTCGGCCCCATCGGGGTCTTGCCGTCACGGCTCTGGAACCAGCTCATCCAGAGTTTCGAGCCGGGTTCGGCCATGACCAATGCTGCGTCAGGATCGCTGCCCGAAAGCGGCGGATCGATGGTTTGCGGTGGGTAGCTGGAGGTGGGCAGCAAGAAAGCGGTCATCGGATACTGGGCGCTGCTGTGGCAGCCCAGGCATCCAGCGCTGGCCAGTCCGGCCGGGAAGTAGTGCGATCCAGTCCAAGCGGGAGTCACGACGGCGCCGTCATTCGGGCCTGACAATCGGCCGTCCCATCCCAGGGTGGAAACCGAATAGGCCGGCGACTTGGGATTGACCCAGTTTTCGCTGAGTTTCTGATTGACCGTGACGGGAGGCGTCAGCGCAGTGGGCGCGGTGTTGATGACGTCCGGGTTGCCGCCCCAGGTGGCGCCCAGCGGAATCATCTTGTCCCAGGCGTCTTTACCCGGTGCGTTCTTGTCGTAGACCAGCGTCGAAAACACCCACCCGGTTTGCGGGGACGCGACGCTGTCCTTGACGATGATGTCGAACTGCATCAGCGACACCTTGGTCATCGCCGGTTGAGTGGTGGTGCCCTTGAAGTCTTTGTCGACGCATTGTGTTTTATTCAGCGCGCTGCCATTGCTGGTGTTTACCGGTGCGTAGATTTCCCATTGGGCGGCGCCTTCCATGGGGGCCCAATCGCTGCCACAGGCACTGACCATCGCGAACTTGATGATGACGCTGCCTTCGGCAAACTGCGTGGTGCTCGTTTCCAGCACTGGATTCATCGCGCGTTCAGGGGTTTTGCCCCAGATATCGCCGAGGGTTTTCGCCGCGCGGGTGTCGTACAGCGTCAGCACATACGTGGTCACGGGCAGGGTCTGATCCGTCAGCGTGCCGGCGGGAAAACCTGACCCGACATACACGCCACGAATGGGCTCACGCTCTATGCCCAGCCAGATCGAGTCGAACCAGCCGCTGCCCTTGTAGTTCCAGTTGGCGTAGTCGTAGACGATCTTGCGCATGTCAGGCGAGACGTAGTCTTTGAGTGCCTGAACGTAGGCGCCGGCGTTGGCCTGGGTGATCTTGCCGTTGCCGGTGGTCTTGCTCCACGGGAATGAGGTGCCGGTCGGCAATTGGGTCGGATAATCATGGCTGAGCGTGAACAGCGGCCCCTTGTAATCCGGCGGCGGGGAAATGGCCGAAGTGAGAAAGGGGTCGATCTGCAAGTTTGCGTCATTGAGCTTTTCGACCGTGGAGGTCAGGAAGGACACCTTGCCCACCAGCTCGTCTTCCGAATGTCGAGTGTCCGCCTGGGCGGACAACGGTATTGCGATACAGGCGCCCAGCAGACTCATCGGGTATTTCAGGCTTTTTTTCATGACATTATCCTTGTCAGTTTTGGAAGAACGCCTTCCTTTCATCACGGTTTTCGTGCACTTGCTGCGGACGCGGGGCGTTACTCCAACACCCACTCCGCCAATTTCCCTGTCACCTGCGTCATCAAAACGTTCTCGACATCCCGCGCGCCTGCTGCGCTGCATTTGGCGAGCACGGCTTTGACGATTCCCGAATCAAACTCGAACTGCTTGCCCGTCGCAGCCTTGTAGCGACCGCGCAATTTTTCCAGCTTCGCCAACACGATCCCCTCCAGCGTCGCCTCATCCAGCGGCCGATACGCGACCACCGTCATGCGCGCCAGAAACGCCGGGCGGAAGGCTTGCAGCAGGACTTTGTGCAGCGCCTCATTGAACGCTTCCGAGCCGAGTTGTGCGGTCGGTGTATCGAGCAGCAACTCGGCGCCGACATTGCTGGTGGCCAGCATCACGGTGTTCTTGAAGTCCACCACCAACCCCGTCCCGTCTTCCATCAAGCCCTTGTCGAACACGTTGTAAAACGCTTCCAGCACATCCGGATGCGCCTTCTCGATTTCATCCAGCAACACCACCGAATACGGTTTACGCCGCACGGCTTCGGTCAGCACGCCGCCGCTGCCGTAACCGACGTAACCGGGTGGCGCGCCCTTGAGCTGGCTGACGGTGTGGGCTTCCTGATACTCCGAGAGATTGATGCTGATCAGATTGCGTTCGCCGCCATACAGCGCGTCGGCCAACGCATACGCGGTTTCGGTTTTGCCCACGCCAGTGGGGCCGACCAGCAGGAATACGCCGACCGGTTTTTGCGGATCGGTGAGCCCGGCGCGATAGGCCTGCAAACGTTGCGCGATGGTGTTGAGTGCGGTGCTCTGGCCCATCACTCGCTGACCCATGCGTGTGCCGAGGGTGCGCACGGCGTGGGCTTCGTCGGCGAGCATTTTGCCGACGGGGATGCCGGTCCAGCCGGCGATCACGGCAGCGACGGTTTTGCCGTCGACCTGCTCGGGCACCAGCGGATCGTCCTGGCGGATCGCATCGAGCCCGGCTTCCAGACGCAGCAGTTCGGCGGCCAGATGATCGATGCGACTGTCGGTAGCTTCATCCGGTTTGTCGCTGTCGGCGCGTTCACTGAGGTCAAGTAATTCGCGGCGAGTGTCGAGCAGTTCGCGCACCGCCACGCGCTCTTCACTCCAGCGGGTTTCCAGTTCGCGGATGGCCTGGACGTTGGTCTTCGATTCGCTTTCCAGCAGGGTGATGCGCTCGCGGTGATCAAGCCCCGTGGCCTGTTCCCGGCGCAGGCGTTCGACTTCTTCTTTGAGGCTTTGCTGACGGTGGCGCAGGCTCTCCAGCGGCGGCGGTACATCATGCTGGCCGAGGGCGACCCGGGCGCAGGCGGTGTCGAGGACGCTGATGGCCTTGTCCGGCAACTGGCGGCCGGAAATGTAGCGATGCGAGAGTTTCACCGCCTCATGGATCGCGGCATCCAGCACCTGCACGCCGTGATGCTGTTCGAGTTTGGCGGCGACGCCACGGAGCATTTCCACGGCGGTGATTTCATCCGGTTCTTCCACCTGCACCAGTTGAAAGCGGCGGGCGAGGGCCGGGTCTTTCTCGAAGTATTTCTTGTATTCCATCCAGGTCGTCGCGGCCAACGTGCGCAACTCGCCTCGGGCCAGTGCAGGTTTCAGCAGGTTGGCGGCATCGCTGCCACCTTCGGCACCGCCAGCGCCGATCAAGGTGTGGGCCTCGTCGATGAACAGGATGATCGGCTTGTCGGCACTGCGAACCGCGTCGATCACGCCTTTGAGTCGCTGTTCGAATTCACCTTTGACCCCGGCCCCGGCCTGCAGCAAACCAAGGTCGAGCACCCGCAAACTGACTTCCTGCAACGACGGCGGCACATCCCCCGCGGCGATGCGCAGCGCCAGGCCTTCGACCACGGCGGTTTTGCCTACGCCCGGCGCACCGACCAGAATCGGGTTGTTCTGCCGGCGTCTCAGAAGAATGTCGATGCACTGGCGAATTTCGCCATCGCGACCGACGATCGGGTCGATGCGCCCGGCGTGAGCATCGGCGGTCAGGTCCTGGGTGTATTGATCGAGCACCGAGTCTTGCCGTGGCGTTGGACTCCCCGAAGGCACGGAACGCGGGCCGACATGCTCGCGGGAGTTTTCCGTCCACTCCAGCAGGTTTGCGCGCAATGCTTCTTTCGGAATTCGCAGCAATGACGATGCACTGTTGAGCAGCAGGCTGCGGCGCTCGTCACGATCAATCAACGCCAATAAAAGCAGCCCGGAACGAATGCTGTCGATCCCCAGCACACTGGCCTGTACCACCGCGTCTTCAAGCAATCCCAGCGTGTGCGAAGACAGCGCCGGTGTGCGCGTACTGCCAGCCTTGAACAGGTCCAGCGCCTTGTTGATCTCCGCCGTCAGCGCATCACGCTCCAGCCCGAAGCGCGGCAGCAGAAAGGCAAAATCGCCGCCCTCGATATCCAGCAACTCCAGCAACAGATGCTCGATCTCGACAAAGTGATGCCCGCGCTGCAAGCACCGTTGCGCGGCACGTTCGAGGGCGCGGCGGTTGTCCGGGTTGAGGCGTCCGATCAGGCTGGCCAGTTCCATTTCAGGTGATCTCCAGCTGACGCAGGCGGGTTTCGATCCGTTGCACGGCCAGGCTGGTCTGCCGTTGCAGGCCGCCGTTCCAGCTCAACAGAGCCGGGGTTTGGCGGCCGAGTTGCAGTGGCCCGGCACCGCGCACCAGCAGCATCAGTTTCACGTCCAGATCCGGACCGAAATACAGTGCCGCGAGGCTCGCCAGTGCCGGATGCGCTTCGCCGTCCGGCAAGAAGCGCGCGGCCTGCGTCGATGGCAGCGGCCCCAGCGTCAGGCGAATTCCGGCGTGTTCATCCCAGACCCGAGTCCCGGCAACAGCGCTGCGACCCAGTTGCAGATTGCGTCCGCCGGCTTTCATGACGCTGCGGCTGGCGCGTGGAATCTCACGCCACGCCCCTTCATAGGCGCTCAGTTCCACCGCCACGGAAAACTGCTCACGGACAATCGCCGCGAACCCCGCCAATGAGCGGCGGCCATCGGCGTACAACGCCGTGCAGGCCAGAACGGCGCAGTCAGGAATCGCCTGGCGCTCCTGCAGGGACTTGGGCAACAACCCGGTCAGCGCCCGCAGTTGCGCCTGCACCGGCGAGGCGCCGGGCGTGGTGAAACCGAGGGCGATCCGGTGTTTGCGCATCACCTTGTACAGCAGGCTCAACAGCCGATGCTGGAACAGGTCGAGGAACTCGGCGGGCGCATGATCCTTGGCCCGCGCCCGCTGCTGCAGCCATTCCTGATAGGCGTAAGGCAGCGGGCCGTCGGGGCCGCCGAGGCCGAACATCGGCGAGTTCAGGGTCAGCGGTTCACCGGGGTTTTCCTCCAGGCTTTCGATCTGGCTGGCGGCGAACAATGGCGTCAGCGGCCCGCGCAATTTCAGCGCTTCGGCCTGTGGCGATGTACCCGAACCGAGGGCGTCGGCCTGCGGCTGTTCGCGCTCCAGCAACAGCAACGCCTGCAACCATTCGAACGCCTGCGGATCACGGCGCAGGCGCTGGCTCAGGGTCAGAGCGACAGGGGCATGCCGGCTTGGGGTTGCCATGCCTTGACCTCCTTGTCTGCCTGCATGAGCACCGTGCGCACAAAGCGATTGGCCGTGGCGTACACCGAAAAGAATTGCGCGAGTACCGCTGAAAACAACACCGCGCTGCTGCCGACGAAATGCTGTGGATCGAGCTGCAATTGCACTTCGAGCCCGTTGCGCCAGCCGCGCCAGGCGTCGGCGCCGACATGGCCGATCACCCGCTCGCAACCGAGGCTCAACAAACCTTCAATTTGGCGCAGGGCGCTGGCCTCGTCGCGCAGGTTGTGCAGGGTCAGGATTTCCTTCAGCGCATCCAGCGCCTGTGGCCCTTCGACGAGCGACAGATGATTGAGGGTCAGTTGCGAGACCAGCCGCCAGCGCGAATCACCGTCCAGACGCGGCAGGCTTTGCGGGCTCGGCGGATTACGCAGGCGTGCCCACGCCACCGGCCCCGGCCGTTCGAAACCCAGCGGCGTACCGGCGGGCAGGCTCTGGGCCAGATGCCGATTGGTGCACAACAGTTCGGCGGTCAGGCTGTAATCGGGCAGGTCGGTCTGCGGTTCGAAACGGGTGTCGACGACACTGATCAGCAGATCGCTGCCGAGCCGGTTCGGCGTCTGCCCGTTGACCCGTCGCGCGTGCCAGTAACGTTGCCGGTCACCGCTGCTGTGCTGGCTGCCGAAATACGCCGGCAGCCGTTGCACACCGCTGGCGGAGCTGGCGCGCACGCTGCGGATGCTGTGGATTTCGACGCTGTTTTCCCGGTGGCTGTCGGCGACCAGTCGATACTCGCTGCGGGTGCCATCGGGCCGCAGCGGCTCCGAGGTGCGCGGGAACAGGTTGATCACCGGCGCACAGCCGAGGGCGATATCGCTGGCCTGCAAGTGCAATCGGCCGGCCGGAGCACGATCAAAAACGATGTACAGATACAGCGTCTGGCTGTCACTCGAAACACCGGACAGCGGCAGATCAAAGAAGTGGAATTTGTCCGGGAATGCGAAGTACTCGGCCAGCAGACGCATGCCCGGATGCACGCCATCTTCGTCCGGCAGCAGCACTTCGTCGTCGGCGAATCCGACCACCTTCGGCAGGCCTTTCACGCGGGCTGGAATGCTCCCCGGCGAGCCGGCCAACACCTGCACCGCGTGGGCGCCGAGCAGGTCATAGAAGCTGGCGTTGACCACCGGTGACGCGGCCAGGTGAATGCGCAAGTGTTCGATGCCAAGCTCGGACCATTGGCTGTCGCCGAGGCAACGCAGACTCAGGCGCAACGCCGAGCGGGACTGCGCCACACCGGTCAGCGCCTGGGCTTCATCGCTACCCAGCAACAAGGCTTCGCTGATTTCTACCGGCCACAGCCGCACGGCTGCACTGGTGCGAAAGTGGATGCTTTCGCCCTTGCTGGTGGTGACAAACAACGGCGTGTCCCGGGGCAGGGGATAGCCGCCGTCGAGGTTGCCTTTGCTCGGGTCCGGCTCGAACTGGACGATCGCGCACGAAGGCAACGGGCGCATGGCCAGGGGATAAAGCTGTTCGAGCAATGCGTCGCTGAATTCGGCGTAGTCGTCATCCAGCCGTCGTTGCAGGCGTGCGGCGAGCAGGGCGAAACCTTCCAGCAATCGTTCGACGTGCGGGTCCGGGCATTCGCCGGGAGACAACTCCAGACGTCGCGCGACTTTCGGATAGCGCTCGGCAAACTGTCCGCCGGCATGTCGCAGCCAGGTCAGTTCGCGCTGGTAGTAGTCGAGCAGTTGCGGGTCAATCGAGTCGCTCATGGCGCACCTCCAGCCCTTCATTGCCGGGCTCGATGACAAATGCCACCGGCCAGTGCTGCGAGCCGCTGCGCAACTCGCCGAGCAGGCGAATGCTCAGGCGCTGCGGGTGCTCGGGCAGGGGATTGACCTGAACCTCGCCGAGCAGCAGGCGTGGTTCGAAATGGGTGATGGCTTCGCGAATGTCCCGCGCCAGCCGACGACGGTCATCGCTGCGCTGTTGTTGCAGGGCGCTCCAGTCCGCGATGCCGTAGTCGATGACACTGGGCGGGGAGGTCAGGGTGCGCGGGCCACGGCGGGTGTTGAACAGGCGCCCGAGCTCGGTGTGCACCGAGTCGAGCAGATCCTGCCGATCGAACTCCCGCGTCCCGTCGCCCTCGCTCGAGGCGAGGCGTTCGAACAGCGGTGGAAGTAAGCCGGTGCCTGCCATGGCCGCGCCGCCGGGTTAGCTGACGAGCTTGTTGGCGGCCATGTCCCAGGTCGAGGCAGCCGTGCCTTCCTTGGTGCCGTCGTCTTTCTGCGCGGTGAGTTCCCATTTGATTTTGGTGAAGTTCAGGGACAGGGTTTCCACCGGTTTGCCGCCGGTACCGCCACTGACGCTGACGTTGGAAATCACCACGTTGGTCAGGGTGTAAATGATGAACGGCAGCAGTTGCCCGCTGCCTTCGGCGGCGTTGCGGCCGATGGTGATCTTGGCTTCCGGGATCGGCTTGCCGGCGCAGCAGTACTCGTTGAGCGACGGTGTGGAGGTGTCGACGAATTTGGTCAGGGTGAACTCGCCGACGTGGGGCTTGCCGGAGGTGCGCTCCGAGTTGCTGACGTCGTTGGTGACTTGCATCGCCACGTTGTGGCTGTAGGACATGACTTCGATCTTGTCCGCGTAACCCTCGAGCAGGCTGTCGCCTTTGATGTCGCCGCCGAGGTCGAGAATGATTGCATCCATCGCTTGAAACTCCTGAAAGGTGTCGTGCCAGGCAAACAGGGAAGCGCCCGCAGGAAATCCGGCGGGCGCAGGCAGGTCAGGCGGCTACCGGTGGCGGCAGCGTGGCAACCAGGCGGATCGACGCGGTCAGCTCTTCGAGCTGGAAGTGCGGCCGCAGGAACACCGTCGCGCGATAGGCACCGGGCTTGCCGGCGACTTCGGTGACGTCTACCCGCGCTTCACGCAACGGGTACTGCGCCTTGATTTCCTGCGGCGCGTTGTCGTTGATCAGTACGTAGTCGGCGATCCAGTTGTTGAGGTAGGTCTGCACGTTGTCGCGGGTCATGAAGCTGCCGACCTTGTCGCGCATGATCACCTTCAGGTAATGGGCGAAACGCGAGGCTGCGAGCACGTACGGCAACATCGCCGAGATCCGTGCGTTGGCGTTGGCCTCGTTGGTGTTGTAGACCTTGGATTTGTTGGTGGTCTGGCCGCCGAAGAACACCGCGACGTCGCTGTTCTTCTTGTGGCACAGGGCGATGAAGCCGAGGTCGTTGAGCTCCTTCTCGCGGCGGTCGGTGATCGCGACTTCGGTCGGGCACTTCAGAGACAGATCGCCGGAACTGGTGCGGAAGGTGTGCGCCGGCAGGCCTTCGACCGCGCCGCCGCCTTCAGCGCCACGGATCGCCGCGCACCAGCCGTACTTGGCAAAGGCTTCGGTGATGCGTTGCGACAGCGCCCACGCGGCGTTGCCCCACAGGTATTTGCTGTGGTCGGTGCCGTTGGTGTCTTCGACGTAGTTGATGCCTTCCACCGGCGACGTGTCCGGGCCGTAAGGCAGACGCAGCAGGAAGTGCGGCAGCACCAGGGAGACGTAACGCGAGTCTTCGCTTTCGCGGAACGAGCGCCACTTGATCAGCTCCTGGCTCTCGAACACTTTCGACAGATCACGTGGCACGGCCAGTTCGGTGAAGCTGTTCATGTCGAACAGACGCGGGCTTGCGGCAGCGATGAACGGAGCGTGGGCAGCGGCGGCAACGTTCGACAGTTTCTCCAGCAGGCCGATGTCCTGCGGGTGCCGGCCGAAGGTGTAGTCACCCACCAGCAGGCTGAACGGATGGCCACCGAAGGTGCCGTATTCCTCTTCGTAGATCTTCTTGAACAGGGCGCTCTGGTCGAACTCGACGGCTTTTTCCAGATCGTTCTGCAGCTCTTTCTGGGTCACGTTGAGCAGGCGCAGTTTCAGCCGGGTGCTGGTTTCGGTGTTCTGCACCAACATGTGCAGGCCACGCCAGGACGCTTCGAGTTTTTGCAGGTCCGGGTGGTGCAGCACTTCGTTGAGCTGGGCGCTGATCAGCTCGTCGATCTGGCTGATGCGGTCGTTGATCATCGCCACGGTGTCCTTGTCGATGGCCATGCCTTCGTCGAGCACCTGGGTGGCGAATTCCGCGAGCATGTCGCGGGCGTAATCCTGCTGACTGTCGTCATGGGCCATGCGGCCCTCGGCGATGATTCGATCGAGCAGGGATAAAGTCTCGGCGGCAGCATTTTCGCTGGCTTGATTCTGGGCGGCGGCGGGCATGGCGAATTCTTCCTCGGTCAGGTGGACGATCAGGCTTGCGGTTCGGCCGGAGCTTCGGCATCAGCGGCCGGGACAGCGGTGTCCGGGCGGGCCGACTTGATCTCTTGCAAGCCTTCGGTGTTGGCGATGACGTCGCGCAGCAGCTTGTCCAGATCGTCATTGCCGTCGAGTTTGGTCAGCAGGTCGCGCAGGCGCTGTCGGGCTTCGAACAGGCGCCGCAGCGGCGTGACTTGCTCCACCACCTTGACCGGGTCGAAGTCGTCGATGTGCTTGAAGTTGAGTTCGATGTTGAGCTTGCTGTCGTCGCCGCTGAGGGTGTTGTTGACTTGCAGCGTGGCGCGGGGAGCGATGGAGGCGAGGACGTCGTTGAAGTTGTCACGGTCGATTTCGGTGAAACGGCGCTCGGTCAGTTTTGCCAAGGGTTCGAGCGGCTTGCCCGAGAGGTCGGCGAGGATGCCGACCACCAGCGGCAATTCCTTTTTCTCGATGGCGTTGCCGATTTCGACGTCATAGGTGATTTGCACTCGGGGCGGGCGAACCCGGTCGAGCTTGTGCTGGGTACTTTCTGCCATGTCGGCGGACTCCGATGCGATGAGCGGGCGCAATGCATCGGGGAGGCCCGTTCATCGCTTTCCCTTGCTGGACCACAGGTTAGAAAGGGTGGCAGATGACCTGTCGTTCCTTTGACAAACCTTCCTCATTCGGCTGTAGGAACCGAACTACCCAAGACGCTAGAACAGGTCTATAAAAATGCAAGCGAAAAACTTTTTTGGACTGACTGGCGAAAAGGAAAATTCATTTTGTCTGCACGACTTTTTCTAATGATCGGGTTTGCGCTGCTCGCCGGCTGTTCGTTTTTCGGGCCGAAAGTCGATCTCGACAGCCTGACCCTCGACGTCGCGCCCAAGGCCAATGACGACACCCCGATCGCCGTGGATTTCATCGCGGTCAACGATCCGGATCTGCTCAAGCAACTGTCGGGCATCAGTGCCCGCCAGTGGTTTGCCGAGCGCGAGCAGTATCAGCGCGACTATCGTCAGCTGATGAGCGTGTGGGGGCTGGAGCTGGTGCCGGGGCAATTCATCGACCGCCAGCCGTTCCCTTTGGGGGGCAAGCGGGCGGCTGGACTTTTGGTCTTCGCCAGCTATAACACTCCCGGAGCGCACCGCCTGCGGCTGGACGATCAGAGCGACGCATGGCTCAAGTTCGACAGTCGCGAGATGAGCCTGGTCAGCAAGGAAAACTGAAACACACCGTCCGCCGCCGGTTCGCGGTGCAGTCGAAGGGAGTCGTATGAGTCTGCTACCTGACGCGGTCTGCTGGCATGAAGGCATGCAATTGCTGCCACAGCATTTTCAGTTACAGGGCCTGCGGGCCGAGGCGCTCGGCGCGCATCTGGCTCAGGCGTGCAATCCGTGGTTTTTTGGCGTCAGCCACATGGAGTTCGACCCGTCGGCGATGAGCGCCGGGGTGGTGCGGGTGCTGTCGTTGCAAGGGACGATGCCGGACGGTCTGCCGGTCAATCTGCAAGTCGGTGTCGACCCGACGCTGGAGCTGGACGTCGCTGCCGCGATCGACGCCACGGACGATGCGACGGTGACGGTTTATCTGGCGATCAGTCCGCTGTGGCGCGCCGGTCAGTTGCTGCCGCTCAAGGGACGTCTGCAATCGGTGGTCGGCGAGGCGTTACCGGACCTCACCAGCGGCGAATTTCCTGAATCGATCACGGTGTGGCGTCCCAATCCACGCCTGTGCACGCAACTGAACAAAGCCGATTCAATCTGCCTGCCGCTGCTGAAAATCCGCAAGGAGGGCGGTGGTTTCCTGCCGTTGCCGTACACACCGCCGACACCGGTGTTATTGCCTGAATCGCCATTGGGTCGGCGAGTGGCCGGGCTCTGCGCACGGGCGCGGGAGAAGTGCCTGTTTCTCGGCGGGCGATTGCGTCAGGCGCAGCAGGCCGGCAATCAGGATGACGCGCTGGAAATCCGCCGGCAGATGACGGCGTTATGGGCGCGGCTGCCGGAAGTGGAAGGGGCGCTGATCAGCCGTGTTGCTCATCCGCAAAGCATTTATGTGCAACTGCTGGGACTCGCCGGTGCGTGGTCGGCGCTGGATCCGCTGGCGGGTGTGCCGGCTTTTGCGCCATTGGATTTCCTCGAATTGCAGCGCGGTTACGAACCGCTGCTCGACTGGCTGGAAAACACCCTGGAACTGATCCGCGCCGGTTACCGCAGCATCGCGTTCGAGCGCGGTGAGCAGAGTTTTTCCATTCAGTTGCCGGACGAGCAACCGAGCCAGCGTCTGGTCATCGGCCTGCGCATGCCCAACGGGGCCAGCGAGCAGGCGGCCGGCGAATGGCTGCGAGGGGCGATCATCGCCTCGGCGCCGCACATCGCGTTGCTCAGCCGCCAGCGCATGAGCGGTCTGACGCATCAGGCCATGAGCCGCAGCGAGCAGGTGGCTTATAGCGTCGGCGACGACACCCGGCTGTTCGTGGTGACCGCCGAAGGCAGCTGGTTCGACGCGCAACAGCCGCTGACGATCGCCGCGCCGGCCACCAAGTTGACCAGCAGTCCGTGGCAAGTGGTGTTGTTTGTCGCCCAGAACAGTGAACGTGCCTGATCACACAAGGAACGTCGTATGTCGCAAGGAAGTGCCGCAAGCCTCGGGTTGCAGGACGCTCCGCTGAGCAGTGCGTTCCGCCACACCTGGCAACAGTGGTCGCAGGACTGGAGCCAGTTGCCCAAGGACAGCGAGGACGAAGCGGCGCTGGTCGAAACCGTGGTCGAACTCTCGACCCAGGCTTCGCAACGGCTGTGGCGTACCGCGTTTGCCAAGGTGGGTGATTCGGCGACCGAACAGGTCAAGGCACTGGTGTACGCGTTTGTCGCGCTGGTCGATGAAACCCTGCTGTTCAGCCCGTGGCCGGGCCAGAGTGCCTGGCAGGAAAAGCCCCTGGAGTCGCGACTGTATTCCAGCCGTCAGGCCGGCGAGCAAGTGCCGGCGGCGATTCAGACCTTGCTCGATGAACAGCAACCCACCACCCGCGATCTGGCCAACGTGTATTTGCAGTGCCTGATCCTCGGGTTCCACGGACGCCTGCGCGGTGAGCAGGGTCAGGTGCAACGGGAAAAATGGCGGCGGGCGCTGTTCACGTTTGCCTGGCAGGACGAGGCCGATTACGCCGCTGTCAGTCAGCGACTGGTACAGCCTTCGCTGGCGACACCCTTGCAGTTGCCGGTACGCACAGCGTTGCCCGACGGCTTTCGTCTGGCGCTGGGCATACTGGCGATGATTCTGTTGCTGACCGGGTTAGGGCAGTTTCTGTGGCGCGACATCCGTCAGGAACTGGAGCCGGTGTTGCAGGCGCCCGATACGCTGACGGCGCCGGAGCAAGACTCATGAGTACGCTGACGATCGTGGCCTGGGTGGTCGCCATCCTTCTGCTGCTGGTGATCATCGCGGTGGCGGTGTGGTGGCTGCGCACCCAGAGCGGCGCCGCGATTCGCAGTTTCTACGCTGCCGTGCGGCACATGGAACAGGAGCAGGGCGCCCACGACCGGTACCAGATGCCGTGGCTGCTGATGCTCGGCGATGAAACCCAGGGCGCGCAACTTGCCACTCAATGGCGTCTGCAACCCACCGACAAACCGGCGTGGTTCGGTCGCTGGTGGTCGGATTCCGAAGGTGCGGTGCTGGTGGTGCCGCAGGCGCTGTTTCTGCCGGAAGACGGCATGCACCTGCAGCGCGGCGGCTGGTGGCGCCTGCTCGGGCTGATCCTGCGCCTGCGCAGCAAGCGTCCGCTGGACGGGGTGATCTGGACAGTGCCGGTCAGTCGGCTGAGCAACCTGGAGCAAGCCACGCAACTGGGGCTGGCGGCGCGTCGGCGTTTCATCGATCTGTTGCAGCGCTTTGGTCTGAGCCTGCCGGTGTACGTGGTCATCACCGGACTGGAAGAACTGCCGGGGTTTCAGGAGCTGATCAGCGCCTTGCCGGACGAGGCCCGCGATCGCACCTTGGGCTGGTCGTCGCCCTATGCCCGCGATGCGGTGTGGCAGGGGCAATGGAGTGATCAGGCGCTGGATCGGCTGCACCGCGCGGTGGCGGAAGCGGTGATCGAAATCGGCACCTTGTCCGGGCATCTGAGTGCCGATCTGTACGCCTTGCCGGAACGTCTGGAAACCCTGCGCCGTGGTTTGCAGAACGTGCTGGAGCCGGTGTTTCAAGGCAACGCTCAGGGCGAAGCACCGTGTTTTCGTGGGGTTTACCTGACGGCGAATCAGCCGGCCGACGATGCGCTGGACGGTTTTTCTGCCGATGACAGCGGCCTGCAGCAAAGTGCGTTTGTGCGTCAGTTGTGGCGCCAGCGAATAGTCGGCGAACGCGGACTGGCCCAGGGCGTGCCGCGCCTGTTGCGCTTGCGCCAGCGCTGGCAGCGAGTGACCGCCGGGGTGGCGCTAGTGGTCGGGGTGGTGTGGGCGGTGGCGATGCTCTGGGTCTGGCACGCATCAGTCAAGGACGCCCATGAACTGGCGCGACTGCTGCAAAGCGCGCAGAAAAATTACGTGGCGGTCACCGACGACGAGCATCGGGTCGAGCCGACCCGGCGCAACGTGCAGAACTTCTGGCGGGTGCTGGAGAGGGCGCCGCACTGGCACTACGTTTCGCTGGCCTTTCCGACGTCGTGGTTTTCTTCGCTGGACGGGCGACTCGAACAGGAAGTGTTCAGGTCGACCCAGCGCCACATGCTGCAACCGCTGCACGATCTGCTGGTCGCGGAGCTGGCAAAAATCAAGGCGATTCGCGCCACCGACCGACGCACCAGCGTCGAAAGTGAAGACCCGGCGCAGTGGCAGAATTATCAGAAGGCCACGGATCTGGTCGAGCGGGCCTTGCGTCTGGAACAACAGAACCAGTTGTTCGCCCAGGTGCAGAACAATCAGCGGGTGCCGCTGGAAGACTTGGCGCAACTGAGCAACAGCGCGCTGTCGCTGAACCTCAACGCCGGCACCTTGCCCCACGCCGCCTACTACAACCGACTGCTCGCGGCCAATGATGGCGGCGACTTGCAGGCGCTGGATCTGAGCGTTGAACGGCCGTTGATCGTGAGTAATTTCACCGGGCTGATGGAGCGCTGGCTCGATCAGTATTTTCTGGCCGACAACTTCGTCAGCAAGGCCGGCTACCTCAAGTTGCATCTGGAACAGCTTGAAGCCGGGAGTGGCAACAGCCTCACCGAACTGGAAGACCTGCGCGCGCTGATCGACGACCTGCAAGCGGCGATCGCCCTGACCAACTCGACCTGGAGTCGCGGCAAGGGTCAGGAGCTGGTGCCGGGTTATCGCGAGTTTCTCGACAAAGTGCGCAAGAGTTCATTGCTCGGCCCGGCCGTCGAACAACAGCTCGATGCGCAGGCCGGCAAGTTGCAGCAGAGCTTTCGCGATCAATGGATTGCCCAGGTGGGTTCGCGAGGCAATCTGCTGGTGCAGCAGGGCAGCGGGCAACTGGCGTTGCAGGATCAGGTGGTCAAGCTCAACAACGCGGTGCAGGCGCTGTTCAAGCGTGACTTCGTCTCGATTGCCCTGCGCGCCAGTCAGGACAGCGTCAACCGGCAAGGCCAGACCGTGGACGGCGATGACCTCAACGAGTCGCTGAATTATTTCGCCAGCTATAAAAGCTACGTCGCCGAAGAGCTGCCGCGCATTCCGCCGGCCTACCGCGAAGCATTGCTGCAAGCGGCCGAAACCGCCGCCGCGCAGGCGATGTGGTTGAGTCTCAAGGATCACGATGACCAGACTCATCCCTACGCGGTGTTCAACGTGCAGGCCGTGCAGGCGATGAACCTTCAAAAGGCGTTTGTCGAGGTCCATCGCAGTGATCTGGCGGCGCGTCTGCAAGGGGCGTTGAACCGCCGGGCGATGGCGCAGATTGTTGGCGGGCTGGATGAAATCACCGCGCAGCCGCTGTTCGGTGGCCGCACGGAAATCAGCCAGTGGGACGGCTCGAAAAACCTCGGCCTGCAACTCTATGGCGCGAGCGACGTGCAGGATCTGAAGCTGAGCCTCAAGCAGCAATTCAACACCATGCTCGGCATCACCGAGCGTCGTGCCCCGGCGCTGGAGTGGCTGAAGACCCAGCAGGGCAACCTGTCGGCGCTGGATTACGAGCGCGTGACCCAGTTCAGCGCGCTCAACGACGAATTGCTCAAGTACAAGGATTCCAACCCGGCCAGTTCGCCGGCGCAGATCGAGCAACTGGTCAGCCGCGACTTCATTGAAATGGACACCGGTTCCTGCGTGCAGGTGTTGCAGACCGCCAATCTGACCGGCGGACGCGGCACCCTGGCGATGCGGGCGGTGGAGCTGCAACAGTCGGCCCTGCAACGCTGCCAGTTTCTGCAACAGCAACAGGCGGCCGCCGCGTGGAACGAGCTCGCCACCTACTTCAATCAATACCTGGCCGACCGCTTTCCGTTTGCCAACGGCGTGCAGGCGCAGGATGCCGACCCGGCGCGGGTCCAGCACTTTCTGGAAATCATCGACAAGCGCTTGCCGGTGGCCCAGGCCGGACTGGTCCTGAGCCAGACCCCGGAGCGGCTGGCGGCAGAGGATTTTCTCAACCGGGTGAAACAGGCCAGCGTTTGGCTGACACCGCTGTTCGTACGCGACAAGAGCGGCATTCTCGGCGTCGAGCTGGACGTGCGCTGGCGCACCGATCGCGAAGAAGAGAAGGGCGCCGATCAGGTGATTGCCTGGGGCTTGCTGGCCGGCAATCAGCAGATCAGCTATCCCGCTGCCGATCAGCCGAACCTGCGCTGGATGCCTGGTCAGCCGATCCGCCTGACCCTGCGCTGGGCGCGCAACGGCAAGGAGCGCCCGGTCAACGACCCGCTGCAGCCGAACCTGGTGGTGCGCGATCTGGAGGCCGGCTGGGAGTATGGCGGGCCGTGGTCGCTGCTGCGCCTGATGCGCGCGCACTTCTCGGTGCAGCGCCAGCCGAGCATGGATTACACCGATTTCCCGCTGAGCCTGCGCCTGCCGGTTACTGCGCAGAACGACAGCGTCACCAGCGAATTCACCCGGATGTTCGTGCGCGTGTCGCTGATGAGTCAGGGCTCGAAATTGCCATTGTCGATTCCACCGTTGCCGACCCGCGCGCCGCGCTCACCGTTTCAGGTGACCGGCACCACCGCCGCCCTTGAAGCGCAGAAGGAGGATTTGTGAGCCTGCCCTCGACCCCGTTGCCGGACCTGATCGATCAGTTGCTCGCGCCCATCAGCGACGACGCGCCCTGTGGTGCGGATCTGCGCTATGAGCGCGAGTACGACCAGTTGCGCGATCTGCGCCGCGAGGACGACGCGAGTTTGCCCACGGGTGTCTGGCAGTCGACCCTGAAACGCGCCAACTGGCCTGAAGTCGAGCGGCTGACCACCACGTTATTGCTCGAACGCAGCAAGGACTTGATGCTCAGTGCGTGGCTGGGCGAGGCCTGGCTGCATTTGCAGGCACTCGATGGGCTGCCGGGCAGTCTGGCGCTGATCGCCGGTCTGTGTGAGCGCTATCCCGAACATCTGCACCCGCAGGCCGACGACGGCGACCAGTCGTGGCGGGCGATTCCGCTGGAATGGCTGGTGCGTCGCTACAGCGAAGTGCTGCTGACCCGGGTGCCTTTGTTTGGCGCCAACAACAGCGATTTTGAGGGTTACACCCTCGAAACCTGGCGGCGGATTCAGGTGCAGCAGGTGCAGGCCAACGACTCCAAAGGCGCCAAGGCGTCGGCCGAAACGGCGCGCAGCGAGCACAAGAAACTCATCGAGCAGGTGCGTGCCACGCCCATGGCGTTCTGGCTGCGCCATCAAGGCAATCTGCTGCTGAGCTTGCAACACCTGCAGCGTCTCGATGCCTGGTGCGATGCGTATCTGGGGGATCAGGGGCCGGGGCTCGGGCCGTTGCAGGACACCCTTCAAGCGTTGTTGACCCTGGTTCAGGAGTTCATCGCCATGCACCCACAACAACCACTGTCGGCACCGCCGCCTGCGCCGGTCGTGGTCTCACCGGTTGAAGCGTCTGTCACGGCCACGCCCGAAGCCGCGCCAGTGCCGCGCGAACCGGCCAGCCGCGAAGAGGCTTATCGGCAATTGCTGCTGATCGCCGAGTACCTGGCCCGCACCGAGCCCCACAGCCCGGTGCCATATCTGATCCGGCGCGGGGTGGAGTGGGGCAACAAACCATTGAGCGAGCTGCTTGGCGAGCTGATTTCGGCAGACGCCGAATCCCGGCGCCTGTGGACTTTGCTCGGCGTGCTTTAGTGCACGCGCTGATTGTTCAGTTTCGGCGGCAACTGCAACGGCGTCAGTACCGGTTGTCCGGAGAAGAACGCCACCAGATTTTTGCCCACCAGCTCCACGGTGCCTTGGGTGGCTTCCGGTGACAGCCCGGCGACGTGCGGGGTCAGAAGCACGTTACTCAGACCCTTCAGTGCATCGGGTACTTGCGGCTCGTGATCGAAAACATCCAGCGCTGCGCCGGCGATTCGACGCTGTTCCAGCGCGCTGATCAGGTCGGCAGTGGCGATCACGCTGGCGCGGGCAATGTTGACGATAAAACCGTTGGGCCCCAGGGCATCAAGCACCGGGCGGGTTACCAGATGCTGGCTGCCGATGCCGCCGGGCGTGGCGACCACCAGAAAATCCGAGGCCCGGGCCAGTTCGGTCGGGGTCGAGCAGAACGCGTAAGGCACGTCACTGCGCACCTGACGGTTGTGGTAACTGATCTCCATGTCAAAGCCCAGACCGGCGCGTTTGGCAATCGCCATCCCCACCGCGCCCAGCCCGAGAATCCCCAGGCGCTTGCCGGCCAGCGACGGGCGCATGATTTTCGGCCACTCGCCCCGACGCACGGCGGCATCGCAGCGCGGAATGTCACGCACCAGCGCCAGCAGCATCGCCATGGCGTGGTCGGCCACCGATGAAGCGTTGACACCGGCGCCGTTGGTCACGGTCAGCCCCCGGTCGCTGGCGGCTTGCAGGTCGACCTGCTCGTAACCGGCGCCGATCACGCAGATGATTTTCAGCGCGGGCAAGGCCGCGATTTCTTCAGCATATAAACCCAGCGGGCCACGGGTCAGCACCGCGTCGATCCTTGCCCCATGGGTGGCGATGGCTTGCGCGCGCTCGGCAGGGGTCGGCGCGAGAATCAGGTGAAAACCCTGACGTTCGAGGATCGGCAAATAGTCATTGATGGTTTCAACCAGTACCAGAACGGTGGCGGGCATTGCTCGGCTCCTGTGATCGTCTGTCTTGGGCGCAAAAGTCGGTTCAGAGTGCTGATTCCAGAGCGGTTTGGCAATGGCTGGCACGGCCCCGCATCAGGCAGTGTAGGAGCTGATGCGGGGAGCGCGCGGGTGCTTCGTCAGAAGGTGATGTCGGCGCTGGCGGTCACAGGATCAGGTCACGTACTGGGCGATGCCGTTGCCGAACGACCAGTTCTCTTTTTTCACTTCCACCAGATTGATGAACACGTCTTCCTGGCGCACGGCCAGTTGCTGGTTCAGGTTGCGCGCAATGGTCTGGAACAGCCGTTGTTTCATTTCCACGGTGCGGCCTTCGCTGATGGTCAGCTGGATGAACACGATGCCGTCGCTGCGCTGGATCCCCAGGTATTGCGGGTCATAGACGAAGTGCTGGTCGTCGTGCTCGGCCAGCACCTGAAAGTTGTCGTGTTCCGGCACGTTGATCTCGCTGCGCAGGGCGGCGTAGATCACTTCGCCAATGCGTTTGGCGAACGTCGGGTCCGGGTTTTTCTTGATGTCGACGCGGACGAGAGGCATGGGATGGCTCCACAGGCGAGGGGACTGGACGGGGATGTCAGTCAATTCGCCATTGGGTATAGCCGAAAAATGCCTGACGGTGAGGTTGTTTAAAAACGTTAGGAAATGGACGCACCGTCCTGCGGGATTTACGGATGTTGCCTACGAGTGCTGCCGGATTCATCCGCTATGCGGCGGGGTGAGAAGCGCGGAATTATAGAGAGCAGGGCGGGATGCGTTCTTCATGACGAAGCAGTAATCCGGACGGAAATTGCCATCAGCCAAGGAAGGCCAATGCTTCATAACGATCGTGAAAGCCTGGAACTCGACAGGTTGGAACATGAGTCACGAAAGCTCGTGGCTGAAAGACAAAAGCTGCTGGCGGAGGAAAAGAAGCTGAGATGGGAGGCGAACCTGTATCCAGTCGCGGTATTTGGTGGGGTGTTGACTGCATTCACTGCAGTAGCAGGATTTTTTTTCAAATTTTGAGTGTTCGCCTTTCAAAACAGTCAGTCCCAGGGAACCCAGAGGAAGATCAGCATGAGTACATATGACCGCAAGGCCAGAATGGAACGCTCAGAGCGAGAGCACGATGAGTGGGTCGAAAGAATGCGCATCAAACACAAAGGTGAAATGCTTCCGATGTTGGGGTTATTTGGCTTCGGCATCTTCTGCATGTCCCTTGGCTTCATATTGGCCCGATCGATCTGATCGGGCTTTCCCATGGCTCATTCGGCGCCGGTACATTCCATAAAACGACATATGGCGTATCTGGCGCCGACAGTCTTTTTCCCAAAAGCGACAAGCCTCCGATCTGCTCCGCACAACCATTCCTCAGCTAAGTCTTTGCTTCTGCTCATTTATCGCGGAGAATCGCGCCCCTGTTTCGGCCGGAGCATGTCTGTCGGTTTTTTCCGACGCGTCCTGACCGAGTGGCAAGTGACCGGAATGCGGAGATCCGACCGGATGAATGATCAGGCCAATAGCGTCGAACAACGCTTTGAGGCGGCAGCACCAGCCGAACTGTCGAGCTGGAATCGCCATGACACTACCTGGATGTTGGGACTGTTTGGGACGGCCATCGGCGCCGGTACCCTGTTTTTGCCGATCAACGCAGGTCTGGGTGGCTTCTGGCCGCTGGTGATCCTCGCGCTGCTGGCCTTCCCGATGACGTTCTACGCACACCGCGGCCTGACCCGCTTCGTGCTTTCCGGTCGCGAAGGCGCCGATATCACCGACGTGGTGGAACAGCATTTCGGCATCAAGGCCGGCGCGCTGATCACCCTGTTGTACTTTTTCGCGATCTTCCCGATCCTGCTGATCTACAGCGTCGGCCTGACCAACACGGTCGCCAGTTTCCTCGAACACCAACTGCACATCACGCCGCCACCGCGCGCGCTACTGTCGTTCGTGCTGATCCTCGGCCTGCTGGCCGTGGTGCGCTGCGGCGAGCAAGTGATCGTCAAGGCCATGAGCCTGATGGTGTATCCGTTCATCGTCGCGCTGCTGTTCCTGGCGGTGTACCTGATTCCGCACTGGAACGGCGGCATCCTGACCACGGCTTCGAAAGTGCCGGCGCCGTCGGCGCTGCTGCACACGCTGTGGCTGGCGATTCCGGTGATGGTGTTCTCGTTCAACCACTCGCCGATCATCTCGGCGTTTGCGGTGGACCAGAAGCGTCGTTACGGCGTCCACGCCGACGAGCGTAGCTCGCAGATACTGTCCCGCGCCCATCTGCTGATGGTGGTAATGGTGCTGTTCTTCGTGTTCAGCTGCGTACTGACCCTGTCGCCGGAGCAACTGGCTGAAGCCAAGGCGCAGAACCTGTCGATCCTGTCGTACCTGGCCAACCACTTCAGCAACCCGACCATCGCGTTCGCTGCGCCGCTGATTGCGTTCGTGGCCATCTCCAAGTCGTTCCTCGGTCACTACATCGGTGCCAGCGAAGGCCTGAAAGGCTTGATCGTCAAGAGCGGCAAGCGTCCAGGCGCCAAGGCCCTGGACCGCATCGTGGCGGCGTTCATGCTGGTGGTGTGCTGGATCGTGGCGACCCTGAACCCGAGCATCCTCGGCATGATCGAAACCATCGGTGGCCCGGTCATCGCGGCGATCCTGTTCCTGATGCCGATGTACGCGATCCGTAAAGTGCCGGCGATGGCCCGTTATCGTGGGCAGATGTCGAACGTGTTTGTCACCGCGGTGGGTCTGGTGGCGATTTCGGCGTTGATCTACTCGCTGACTGCTTGAGGCTCAACACAAGATCCCGTCTGATCTTGTGAAAAAGAAAGGCCGATCTGCCTCGCAGGTCGGCCTTTTTTGTGCCTGCGATCTTCGCGGGCAGGTTCGGTCCCAAGATGATCGTTCCCACGCTCTGCGTGGGAATGCAGCCAAGGACGCTCTGCGTCCTGAACCGTGACGCAGAGCGTCACAAGAGGCATTCCCACGCGGAGCGTGGGAACGATCAGCGCGGGGCGAGGCCCCATCCGGCAGGCATAAAAAAAACGCCGCACATCTCGCGATGGGCGGCGTTTTTCATTGCGTTGCAGCGTTAGGCTTGAACGACAGGGATCTTGGCGTTCGCAGCAGCTTCACGGAACTCGGCAATCTGGTCGAAGGACAGGTAGCGGTAAACGTCGGCCGCCATGCTGTCGATCTTGCCAGCGTATTCCATGTATTCCTCGACGGTCGGCAGGCGACCCAGGATCGAAGCAACGGACGCCAGCTCAGCCGAGGCCAGGTAGACGTTCGCGCCGTCGCCCAGACGGTTCGGGAAGTTACGGGTCGAAGTCGACACCACGGTGCTGTTCGGCTCAACGCGTGCCTGGTTACCCATGCACAGCGAGCAGCCTGGCATTTCCATGCGTGCGCCGGCCTTGCCGTAGATGCCGTAGTAGCCTTCTTCGGTCAGTTGGTGAGCGTCCATCTTGGTCGGCGGCGACAGCCACAGACGGGTTGGCAGCTGACCCTTGACCTGATCCAGCAGTTTACCGGCAGCGCGGAAGTGACCGATGTTGGTCATGCACGAACCGATGAACACTTCGTCGATCTTCTCGCCAGCAACGCTGGACAGCAGACGGGCGTCGTCCGGATCGTTCGGCGCGCAAAGTACAGGCTCGCTGATGTCGGCCAGATCGATTTCGATGACTTCGGCGTATTCGGCGTCGGCATCGGCTTCCATCAGTTGCGGGTTGGCGATCCAGGCTTCCATCGCTTGAGCACGACGCTCCAGGGTACGCGCGTCGCCGTAGCCTTCGCCGATCATCCAGCGCAGCAGGGTGACGTTGGACTGCAGGTACTCGGTGATCGACTCTTTCGACAGCTTGATGGTGCAACCGGCAGCCGAACGTTCGGCCGAGGCGTCGGACAGTTCGAACGCCTGTTCCAGGGTCAGACCTTCCAGGCCTTCGATTTCCAGGATGCGGCCGGAGAAGGCGTTTTTCTTGCCTTTCTTCTCGACGGTCAGCAGACCGTTCTGGATGGCGAAGTAAGGAATGGCATGAACCAGGTCACGCAGGGTGATGCCAGGTTTCATTTTGCCTTTGAAGCGCACCAGGATCGATTCCGGCATGTCCAGCGGCATGACGCCGGTGGCAGCGGCGAACGCGACCAGACCGGAACCGGCCGGGAACGAGATGCCCATCGGGAAACGGGTGTGCGAGTCACCACCGGTACCGACGGTGTCCGGCAGCAGCATGCGGTTCAGCCACGAGTGGATGATGCCGTCGCCCGGACGCAGGGAAACACCGCCGCGGGTCATGATGAAGTCAGGCAGGGTGTGGTGGGTGGTCACGTCGATCGGCTTTGGATAAGCCGCGGTGTGGCAGAAGGACTGCATCACCAGATCAGCGGAGAAGCCCAGGCACGCCAGGTCTTTCAGTTCGTCACGGGTCATTGGACCGGTGGTGTCCTGAGAACCTACGGTGGTCATTTTCGGTTCGCAGTAGGTGCCAGGACGAACGCCTTTGCCTTCTGCCAGACCGCAAGCCTTGCCGACCATTTTCTGCGCCAGGGTGAAGCCCTTGGTGCTTTCAGCCGGAGCTTCCGGCTTCTTGAACAGATCGAACGCTGGCAGACCCAGTTCGGCGCGAGCCTTCTCGGTCAGGCCACGGCCGATGATCAGCGGGATACGGCCGCCGGCGCGGACTTCGTCCAGCAGGACCGGGGTCTTCATTTCGAAGGTGGTGATGACTTCGTCGGTACCGTGCTTGCAGACTTTGCCAGCGTGCGGGTACAGGTCGATCACGTCGCCCATGTTCATGTTCGATACGTCGAACTCGATTGGCAGTGCGCCGGCATCTTCCATGGTGTTGTAGAAGATCGGAGCGATTTTGCTGCCGAAGCAGAAACCGCCAGCGCGCTTGTTCGGCACGTAAGGGATGTCGTCGCCGAAGAACCACAGCACCGAGTTGGTCGCCGATTTACGCGAGGAACCGGTACCGACCACGTCACCGACGTAGGCGATAGGGAAGCCCTGGCCGCGCATTTCTTCGATCTGTTTCATCGGGCCGGTCTTGCCTTGCTCGTCCGGAACGATGCCGTCACGGGCCATTTTCAGCATGGCCAGGGCGTGCAGCGGGATGTCAGGACGCGACCAGGCGTCTGGAGCAGGGGACAGGTCGTCGGTGTTGGTTTCGCCAGTCACCTTGAAGACGCGCAGGCTGATCTTGTCGGCCAGCACAGGGCGCTTCTTGAACCACTCGCCGTCAGCCCAGGATTGCAGCACGGCCTTGGCGTGAACGTTGCCGTTCTTGGCTTTTTCAGCCACGTCGTGGAAGGCATCGAACATCAGCAGGGTGTGCTTGAGTTCTTCGGCAGCCACTGGCGCCAGCTCGGCGTCGTCCAGCAGTTCAACCAGGGTCACGATGTTGTAGCCGCCCTGCATGGTGCCGAGCAGTTCTACAGCGCGTTTCTTGTCCAGCAGAGGGGAGGAGACTTCGCCCTTGGCCAGTGCGGAGAGGAAACCGGCCTTGACGTAGGCGGCTTCGTCCACTCCTGGTGGTACGCGATTGGTGATCAGGTCAACGAGGAAAGCTTCTTCGCCAGCCGGAGGATTCTTCAGCAGCTCGACCAGGCCTGCAGTTTGTTCGGCGTTAAGCGGCTGGGGAACGATACCCAGGGCTGCACGCTCTTCGATATGTTTGCGGTAGGCTTCAAGCACAGTTATTACCCTCATCAGTGGTCCCAAATGGGTGTCCGGGACGCTCATCCCGAAATTGCCGTACTCATGCTCCTCACGACGTTGTGGGTCGTTCGGCCAGAATTACCGGCAATTCCTTACAGAAGCTGCTTTCAAAGTTTTACGCCTGCAGAACGGGGAGCTGATGAGGGTTGGCGTTTGGCTTTTCCCCGCTGGAAAAACCTTACGCCAACACCGCTCTGAAGGAACGACTGTGCTCGTGACGCTTTGAAAACAGCTTCTAACGGACATTGGCGCCTAAAAAGGCTGGCTGATTCTACGGCAAAAAAAATTTAAAGGTAAGTCGCGCTCTATTGGACTTTGGTTGCGTTGTGCGCGGCTGGGGCAAACCTTGATCCAGCGCTTGTCCCTGACGTTTGAGGGGTGATGAATGGCGGACAAAGGGCTAACATGCCGACCTGTTCCGCGTTTCAAGTGTTTTGCCCATTCTATGCCCAATCAGACCATCAAGACCCCCTGCGTCGGCCTCTGCTCCACCGTTTACGGTGATCTGGTGTGCCGTGGCTGCAAGCGTTTCCACCACGAAGTGATCCACTGGAACGGTTACAACGAGGAAGAAAAGCGCGCGGTCTGGCTGCGTCTTGAGCAATTGCTGTCACAAGTGATGGCCAGCAAGGTCGAGGTCTTCGATCCGGCGCGTCTGCGCCTGCAACTGGAACAGCGCAAGATCCGCTTCGTGCCGCATCAGTCGCAATATTGCTGGGCCTATCAGCTGATTGCCCGGGGCGCGCGGGTGATCATTAATCTGGAAGCCTACGGGATGGTGCTGTTGCCGGAGTTTCGCGACTGGAACCTGCCGGAACTGCGCGATGCCATTGATCGGGAATTTTTCCTGCTGTCGGAAGCGCACTATCAGCGCTACATCGCGCCCGGTTTCCTCAAGGATGCCTTCGGCGACTGAAGGTCAAAAGCTTCGCGAGTAAGCCCGCTCCCACATCAGGCCGGTGTCGTTCACAAAGCCATGTGGGAGCGGGCTTGCTCGCGAAGGGGACATGACAAACGCCGCAACACTTAATGTTTCACCGCCAACTCCACCAGATGGTCTTCAACCTCCTGCGGTTTGAGCACCAGCACATCACTTTCCAGTTGATCCAGCACCTGTTCGGCCGTATTGCCGATCAACGCACCGGATACCCCGCTGCGCGCCACCGTGCCAATCACCGTCACCGCCGCCTGCAGCTTGTGCGCCATGAACGGAATCAGCACATCCGCCGGGCCTTCCTCGACATGCAGATGCTCGTCGTCGATATCGAATTCAGCCTGAAACGCCCGGCATTGTTCGCGATAGCGCGCCTCGATGGTTTCCTTGAGCTGGAACGTCGGGTCCGCCGCCGACAACATCGGCGACGGATGAGCGGTAATCACGTGCAGATGCCCCTTGGCCAGGCTGGCGATGTCGAAGCCATGGTCGATGATGGTGGTATGCAGGTGACGGTGCTCGCCATCGGCATTGCCCACGTCGACCGCCGCCAGAATCACCTTGTCCTTCCATGAGCCGGCGGTTTTCACCAGCAGCACCGGGGTAGGGCAGTGGCGCAGCAGTTTCCAGTCCGCCGGGGTCAGCAGGGCCTTTTTCAGCGAGCTGTCGGGGAAGTGCTGCTTGATCACCAACCCGCAGCCTTCGGCTTGCTGCACGTCGATGATGGTTTCGTGCAGGCTCTCGTTCCACGCCTGCTCGGTGGTGACGCTGTAGCCGTCCGCCAAAAGCGCGGCCTTGAGCACGCTGAGCATGCCGGCGTGATCGTGCTTCTTGTCGCAGACCAGCAGGTGCAGATGGGCCTGGGTCACCCCGGCGATCAGCTTGGCGCGCTTGAGCGCCAGGCTTTCCGCGTGTTCGGGTTCGATGACCACCAGAATGCTGCGAATGGCTTGCATGAGTGAGTCTCCAGCAATGAAAAGGCACGGCGTTGCACAACTATAGTTGCTGCGCATCCGTCTGCGACTTGATGCATATCAACGCGGGCGGCTGGTGGTCTGCGGGCAGGCCGGTATAATCGGCGCCCTTCGCTCGAACACCTTTTGACCGTGAGCCCCATGATCCTTCCCGAAATCCACGAATTCCTTGGTTGCCGCACGCCCGACGCCTGGGTTGAAGCCGCGCTGGCCGATCAGGAAACCCTGCTGATCGACCACAAGAACTGCGAGTTCAAGGCCGCCAGCACCGCGTTGAGCCTGATCGCCAAGTACCATTCCCACGTCGATCTGATCAACATGATGTCGCGTCTGGCCCGGGAAGAACTGGTGCACCACGAACAGGTGATGCGCATCATGAAGCGACGCAAGATCGAACTGCGCCAGCTGCACGCCGGGCGTTACGCTTCCAGCCTGCGCAAAGTGGTGCGCAGCCACGAACCGGTAAAACTGGTCGACACCCTGGTGGTCGGCGCCTTCATCGAAGCGCGCAGTTGCGAGCGGTTCGAAGCGCTGGTGCCGCATCTGGACGAAGAACTCGGCAAGTTCTACTTCGGCCTGCTGAAAAGCGAGGCCCGGCATTTCCAGGGTTACCTGAAACTGGCCTACCAGTACGGCGACGCCAAGGACATCGCGCAGGTGATCGAGAGAGTCCGCGCCGCCGAGCAGGACCTGATCGAATCGCCGGACGAAGAATTCCGTTTCCACAGCGGTGTACCCGTCGCGGCATGAATTGTTAAAAACTCTTAAGAGTATGAAACTTCAACGAAAACCGGCCCCGGAGGCCGGTTTTTGCTGCCTGCGATAAACGTCTCGCCATTGAATGCCCGCATAATGTCGCCCACTTCACAAAGCGGTTGGCGGCGGTTGTTATGGATAACCTGGGTTTTGGCAGAGTCCTGCTGGTGGAAGACGATGAGCGGCTGGCCGCGCTGATCGCCCACTTTCTCGAACAACACGGCTACGAGGTGCGCACGGTGCATCGCGGCGATCTGGCCGTGGCCGCGTTTCTCGAATTCAAGCCCAAGGTGGTGGTGCTCGACCTGATGCTGCCGGGGCAGAGCGGCCTGCACGTGTGCCGGGAAATCCGCAGCGTGTCGGACACGCCGATTGTCATCCTGACGGCCAAGGAAGACGACCTCGACCATATTCTGGGCCTGGAGTCCGGGGCCGACGACTACGTGATCAAACCGATCAAGCCGCCCGTCCTGCTCGCGCGCCTGCGTGCCCTGCAGCGCCGGCAAGTCCCGGAAAGCGGCGTAGTGAGTTCGCTGGAGTTCGGCAACCTGATCATTGATCGCAGTTGCCGCGAAGTGCGTCTGGCGGGCGAGCTGATCGAGCTGACCACCATGGAATTCGAGCTGCTGTGGCTGCTGGCCAGCGCTGCCGGCAAGATCCTGTCGCGCGATGACATTCTCAACCGCATGCGCGGCATCGCCTTCGATGGCCTCAATCGCAGCGTCGACGTGTACATCAGCAAGTTGCGCAACAAACTCAAGGACAACCCTCGCGAACCGGTGTGCATCAAGACCGTGTGGGGCAAGGGTTACCTGTTCAATCCGTTCGCGTGGGAGTTGTAGATGCTGCGGTTATTTCTCGGGCTGTTTCTGGTGATGACGGTCGGGCTGGTGGCGGCGCTGCAAACCGTCGAACACACCTTCAACGCGTTGCTCGACAACCAGATGCAGGCCTACAACCGTGAGGCGGTACGCGGACAGGCGTGGTCGCTGATCGAACACATGCGCGACCAGCAGGGCTCAGCGCGCGAGGCGCAACTGGAGGCGTTACGGCCGCACTACGGGCTGACGCTGAGCCTGGTCGAGGCTGACCAACTGAACCTCAACGATCAGGAGAAAGCCGAACTGGCCCAGGATCTGCTGGTGATCCGCGATGACTACACCCAGTTCATCAGCAACATCGACGGTGGTTCGCAGTTGCTCAGCATCAAGCTGCCTCCCGAGCCGAGCCTGATGCCGTTCTACATTGCCGGGGCCTACCTGATGCTGGCCGTGCTGCTCGGCATCGTCCTGTACTTCTGGGTTCGCCCGCACTGGCGCGATCTGGAAAAGCTGCGCCTGGCCGCCGAGCGCTTCGGCGACAACGATCTTTCGGTGCGGATCCAGCTGTCCAAACGCTCGAACATCCGCGACCTGGCCGGCCACTTCAACCTGATGGCGGCGCGCATCGAAGGCCTGATCGCCAATCAGCGCGAACTGACCAACGCGGTCTCCCACGAACTGCGCACGCCGATTGCCCGGTTGTCGTTCGAGCTCGATCAGCTCAAGCAGCAACCGGACGCCAGCCAGAACCGCGAACTGATCGCCGACATGTACGCCGACCTTGGCGAGCTGGAAGAAATGGTCTCCGAACTGCTGACCTACGCCAGCCTCGAACGTGGCGCGACCGTGATCACCCGCGAAAATATTCAGGCCGCCAACTGGCTCGACAGCGTGGTCGGCAGCGTGGCGCTGGAGGCCGAGGCCGCGGGGGTGCAGCTGTTGATCGTTGATTGCCGGGTCGATGAAGTGCGGATCGAGCCGCGGTTCATGGCGCGGGCGGTGATCAATCTGCTGCGCAACGCCATTCGATATGCCGAGCAGCGGGTCGAGGTGTCGCTGGTGCGTATCGGCGATCAATACGAAGTGCAGGTCAACGACGACGGGCCGGGCGTGCCGCTGGAAGGACGGGAGAAAATCTTCGAACCGTTCTCGCGCCTGGACGCCAGCCGCGACCGCCGTACGGGCGGCTTCGGCCTCGGCCTGGCGCTGGTGCGACGGGTGTCGCAATCCCATGGCGGGCAGGTCGAGGTCGGTGATTCACCGTGGGGCGGGGCATCGTTTCGCATGACCTGGGCGCATCTTGATTGATGACTTTCGCTCCCCCGAAGGGGGGCAGTCGATTAACTGAGGACGTAGTCCACCGGTTTCAGCGCCGGCGGCAAAGGCTCAGTCCCCAGCTCCGCCAGAATATCCCGCTCGATACCCCGCACCAGCGCATCGGTTGGCAAGTCGTTTTCATCCCGGCCGAACGGGTCTTCCAGTTCATCGGCAATCGCATCCAGCCCGAAAAACGTGTAGCTGACAATCGCCGTGAACAGCGGCGTCAGCCAGCCCAGCGGTTCTGCCATGGCGAACGGCAGCAGGATGCAGAACAGGTAAATCGTGCGGTGTAGCAGCAAGGTGTAGGGGAAGGGCAGCGGCGTGTTCTTGATCCGCTCGCACACTGCTTGTGCCTGGGTCAGGCTGGTCAGGTGATTGGCCAGCAGCATGTAGCGCCATTCGCTGAGATCGCCTGATTCGTGCAGATCAGAGCATTGCTGGCCGACGGTTTGCAGGATGCGCCCGCTGTAGTCCGGCACCTGCGCATCGTGTTGCGGGGTGATCCATTCGGCGCTGGCGGCGGCTTCATCTTCCCGGCGCAACCGCGCATTCAGCGCATGGGCGAAACCAGCGAGGTTGAGCAGCAACAGGCGGCGTTGCGCAGATTCGCGAATGACGTGAGTTTCGCGGATCACCGAGCGCACATGCACGATCACTTCGCCCCAGGCCTTGCGCGCTTCGTACCAGCGGTCGTAGCAGGCGTTGTTGCGGAAATTCATGAAGATCGACAGCGACAGACCAAGCAAAGTGAACGGCGTGGCGTTGACCTTGGTGAAGTTGCTCGGGTGAAGCATTTCCACCAGCACGATGGCCGACGCCAGCAGCGTCACCATCAGGGCGCGCAGGGCGATGCGTTTGGCAATCGAGCCTTTGAGGGTGAAGAGAATGGCGAATTGATTGACCTTGGGTCGGATGATCATGCGGCTCTCTGCCTTGAAAACGTGGCGGGTCAGCCGCCGGTCATGTTCATGAAACGCACCACTTGCACGTCGTCGTTCACTTCAAAGTTGTGCCGGTAAGGCTTGAGTTTCATCGCTTCGATGATGGCTTTCTCCAGCCGTTCCGGTTGGCCCGGATGAGCGCGCAGCACTGCCTTCAAGTCCACCGAATGCTCGTTCCCCAGACACAGTAGCAAACGCCCCTCGACGGTCAGCCGCACCCGGTTGCAGGTGCCGCAGAAGTTGTGGCTGTGGGGCGAGATGAACCCCAGCCGAATGTGCGGCGCTTCGGCTAGCCGCCAGTAGCGCGACGGGCCTTGGGTCGACTCGGCAGAATCGATCAGGGTGTAGCGCTCGGCGATCTTTTCGCGCACCTGGGTACTGGAAAAGAACGACTCGGCGCGGCTGTGTTCGCTGATGATGCCCAGCGGCATTTCCTCGATGAAGGAAATGTCCAGATCGCGCTCGATGGCGAACTGCACCAGATCGTTGATCTCGTGATCGTTGCGGCCCTGCATCACCACGCAGTTGAGTTTAGTGCGGGTAAATCCGGCGGCGCGCGCGGCGTCGATGCCGTCGATCACTTGGGCGAGGTCACCGGTGCGGGTCATCTGCTTGAAGCGCGTGGCATCGAGACTGTCGAGGCTGACGTTGAGGCGTTTGACCCCGGCGTCGAACAGCGGACTGGCGAGTTTGCCGAGCTGCGAGCCGTTGGTGGTCAGGCACAGTTCGCGCAGGCCGGGCAGGGCGGCGATCTGCTTGCACAAGCCGACGACGCCGGGACGAATCAACGGCTCGCCGCCGGTCAGGCGGATCTTGCGGGTGCCCAGTGCGACGAAGCTCTGCGCCAGTTGATAGATCTCCTCCAGCGTCAGTACCCGTTGGCGCGGCAGGAACTGCATGTCTTCGGCCATGCAATACACGCAGCGAAAGTCGCAGCGGTCGGTGACCGACATGCGCAGGTAGTCGACGCGGCGGTTGTAACCATCGATCAAGACGCGCTCTGACATGACAGCCTCGCTTGGGTGAAATCCGCTATTGAAGGGATTGGGTTGGCGCAGATTATGAGCAACTTGAGACAGCGTCCAATCACTCTTAATGACCGGCCGATTGATGCTGTCGATGATGAAGTAATTATTCCGGATTTATCGCTTCTTGGTTTTGCAAGTGCCCGTATTTAAAGGGTTTAAAGCCGTGATAGATGCTTTCGATAACACAGTCATTAATAGCGATTAGACAAGTTTTTGCAGCGGTTCCTATCCTTGGCCCCGTCAAACGAAACGACCGCTTTTTTAACTTGAAAGTCAGTCGTCGCTGTTTAAACCCGATCAGGTTTTTGCCTGTGTGCATCGTCATGGAGAAGTCCCATGTCACAAGTCGACCGTTACAAACCCTACAAGGGCGCCGCTGCGGGTTGGGGCGCTGTCATCAGCCTCACCAAGAACTGGCTGGGCAGTGAAAACGCCCTGAAAAACATCCGCGCCATGCTCAAGACCAACCAGAACGGCGGCTTCGACTGCCCCGGTTGCGCCTGGGGTGAAGCGCCCGGCGCGAGCATGCTGAAGTTCTGCGAGAACGGCGCCAAAGCGGTGAACTGGGAAGCCACCGGCCGCCTGGTCGATCCGGCGTTCTTCAACAAGTACACAGTCTCGACCCTGGCCGAGCAAAGCGATTACTGGCTCGAATATCAGGGCCGGATCACCCATCCGATGCGCTACGACGCGCGGGTCGACCGCTATGTCGAAACCACCTGGGATGACGCCTTCGCGCTGATCGCCAAACACCTCAAAGGTCTGAAATCGCCCCACGAGGCCGAGTTCTACACCTCGGGTCGCGCCAGCAACGAGGCGGCGTTTCTCTATCAATTGTTCGTCCGCGCCTACGGCACCAACAACTTCCCGGACTGCTCGAACATGTGCCACGAAGCCAGTGCGGTGAGCATGGGCGAGAGCCTGGGCGTCGGCAAAGGCACGGTGGTCTATGAAGACCTGCACCACGCCGACGCGATTTTCGTGATTGGCCAGAACCCCGGCACCAACCACCCGCGCATGCTCGAACCGCTGCGTGAAGCGGTGAAGCGCGGCGCTCAAGTGGTGTGCATCAACCCGCTCAAGGAGCGTGGGCTGGAGCGTTTCCAGAACCCGCAAAACCCGATCGAGATGCTCAGCAACGGCTGGGAAGCGACCAACACCGCGTACTTCCGTCCAGCCTTGGGCGGCGACATGGCGATGATCCGTGGCATGGCCAAGTTCTTGCAGCAATGGGAACGTGAGGCCCAGGCCACCGGCGGCGAACCGGTGTTCGATCACGCGTTCATTGCCGAGCACACGTCGGGTCTCGACAGCTATCTGGCTGAAGTCGATGCCACGAGCTGGGAGCACATCGTCGAGCAGTCCGGCGTGCCGCTGCATGACATCGAACTGGCCGCGCGCATGTATGCCCGGGCCAAGAGCGTGATCATGTGCTGGGCCATGGGCCTGACCCAACACGTGCACTCGGTGCCGACCCTGCAGGAAGTCATCAACCTGCAACTGTTGCGCGGCAACGTCGGCCGTCCGGGCGCCGGGCTGTCGCCGGTGCGTGGCCACAGTAACGTGCAGGGCGACCGCACCATGGGCATCAACGAACTGGCCCCGACCGAACTGGTGGACGCCCTGGAAAAACGCTTCAACTTCAAAGTGCCGCGCATGCACGGCCACAACACGGTCATGGCGATTGGCGCCATGGAGCGAGGCGAAGCCAAGGTGTTTATCGGGCTCGGCGGCAACTTCGCCCAGGCCACGCCGGACACCCCGCGCACCCACGCGGCGATGCGCAAACTCGACCTGAGCGTGCACATTTCGACCAAGCTCAACCGCAGCCATTTGGTGACCGGCCGTGACGCGCTGATCCTGCCGTGCCTGGGCCGTACCGACATCGACGTCCAGGCCGAAGGCCCGCAAGGCGTGACCGTGGAAGACACCTTCAGCATGGTGCATTTGTCCTTCGGTCAACTGAAACCGAAGTCAGCGCACCTGAAATCCGAGCCGGCAATCATTGCCGGGATCGCCGCTGCCACCTTGGGCAAGCACCCGATCGATTGGGAATGGGCGGTGGGCGACTACGGGCGTATCCGCAACCTGATCGCCGACGTGATTCCGGGCTTCGAGAACTTCAACGAGAAGCTGTTGATCCCCGGTGGTTTCCACCTCGGCAACAATGCCTCGGACCGGGTCTGGAAAACCGAATCCGGCAAGGCCCAGTTCACCCCTTGCGTGCTGCCGGAGCATCTGATCAGTGAAGGCGTGCGCAACCTGCCGGTCAAACCGCATCTGATCCTGCAAACCATGCGTTCCCACGATCAGTACAACACCACGCTGTACGGCCTCGACGACCGTTATCGCGGTGTATATGGGATGCGCGACGTGGTATTCGCCAACGAGCAGGACATCCGCCGACTGGGTTTCGAACCGGGGCAAAAGGTCGATCTGGTGGCGCTGTGGGGCGACGAGCGCGAGCGTCGGGTCAGCGGGTTTACTCTGATCGCCTACGACATTCCGGCCGGGCAAGCTGCCGCGTACTACCCGGAAACCAATCCGCTGGTGCCGCTGGAAAGCTACGGTGACCGCACCTACACGCCGACCTCGAAATTCGTGGCGATCCGCCTCGAAGCCGCCGAGGCGAGCAACCTGATCCCGTCGTCGGTGGCCTGACCGACCCACGCGATCCAACCCTTTTGCAATTTGACTGGCTGCAGGCGTTCGCGCCTGGCGGTGGCCCGGCCGTGTGCTGCCGCTTTTCAGCCTTGATGAGGACATCATCATGTTCAACCTGGAGGCACTGGACCTGGCGCGAATTCAATTCGCGTTCACGGTTTCGTTCCACATCATTTTCCCGGCGATCACCATTGGTCTCGCGAGTTTCCTGGCGGTTCTCGAAGGCCTGTGGCTGAAAACGCGTAACGACACTTACCGCGATCTCTACCATTTCTGGTCGAAGATCTTCGCCGTTAACTTCGGCATGGGCGTGGTGTCGGGGCTGGTCATGGCGTACCAGTTCGGCACCAACTGGAGCGGATTCTCTGACTTCGCCGGCAGCGTCACCGGGCCGTTGCTGACCTATGAAGTGCTGACCGCGTTCTTCCTCGAGGCCGGGTTCCTCGGGGTGATGCTGTTCGGCTGGAACCGCGTCGGCCGTGGCTTGCACTTTTTTGCCACAGTGATGGTCGCCATCGGTACGTTGATTTCGACCTTCTGGATTCTCGCCTCCAACAGCTGGATGCAGACCCCGCAAGGCTTCGAAATCGTTGACGGTCGAGTGATGCCGCTGGACTGGCTGGCCATCGTGTTCAACCCGTCGTTTCCGTTCCGTCTGGCGCACATGGCGATTGCCGCGTTTGTTGCCACGGCGTTCTTCGTCGGCGCTTCGGCAGCCTGGCATTTGCTGCGCGGCAACGACAGCAAACCAGTGCGCAAGATGTTCTCCATGGCGCTGTGGATGGCGCTGATCGTCGCGCCGATTCAGGCGGTGGTCGGTGACGCTCATGGCTTGAACACCCTGGAACACCAACCGGCGAAAATCGCCGCCATCGAGGGCCACTGGGAAAACGCCGACAACGGACCGACCCCGCTGGTGCTGTTCGGCATCCCGGACATGCAGGCGGAGAAGACCAAATACGCGATCGAGATTCCGTACCTCGGCAGCCTGATCCTCACCCACAGCCTCGACAAGCAGATCCCGGCGCTCAAGAGCTTTCCGAAAGAAGACCGGCCGAACTCGACCGTGATTTTCTGGAGCTTCCGCGTCATGGCCGGGCTGGGCATGTTGATGATTCTGGTCGGTTTGCTGGGCCTGGCGTTGCGGCGCAACGGCAAGGTCTACCGTCATCGCGGCTTCCAGCGTTTGGTGCTGCTGATGGGGCCGAGCGGACTGATTGCGCTGCTGGCGGGTTGGATCACCACCGAAGTTGGGCGTCAGCCGTGGGTGGTCTACGGCCTGATGCGCACCCATGACGCGGCGTCCCATCACTCGGTGGCGCAGATGAGCACCTCGCTGGCGCTGTTCGTCGTCATCTACTGCTCGGTGTTCACCGTGGGCATCGGCTACATGATGAAACTGGTGAGCAAGGGCCCGCAGCCGCACCACGAACATCCGCCCGAAGGCACTCAGGTGCAGACCCCGCGCCGGCCACTTTCGGCGGTTACCGACAACCTCGAATCCGCGACCCGGATCCACTGAAAAAGGAGCGTTGAGTCATGGGTATTCAAGGTATCGATCTCTCGTTGATCTGGGGCGTGATCATTGCCTTCGGGGTGATGATGTACGTGATCATGGACGGCTTCGATCTGGGCCTCGGGATCCTGTTCCCGATGATCAGCGACGAGCAGGAACGCGACGTGATGATGAACACCGTCGCACCCGTTTGGGACGGCAACGAAACCTGGCTGGTGCTCGGCGGTGCGGCGCTGTACGGCGCGTTTCCGCTGGCCTACGGGGTGATTCTGGAGGCGCTGTATCTGCCGCTGATCTTCATGCTCGCGGGGTTGATTTTCCGTGGGGTGGCATTCGAATTTCGCTTCAAGGCGCCGGCTGAAAAACGTCATCTGTGGGACTGGGCGTTCATCGGCGGTTCGCTGCTGGCGACGTTCTCTCAGGGCGTGGTGATCGGCGCGTATGTGGCGGGGATTCCGGTGGTGGATCGGCAGTTCGCCGGTGGCGGTCTCGACTGGCTGGCGCCGTTCCCGCTGGTCTGCGGCGTCGGTCTGGTGATTGCTTACGCCTTGCTTGGCAGCACCTGGCTGCTGGTCAAGACCGAAGGCATGCTGGAGTCGCGGATGCGTCACTACAGCCGTCCGCTGGCGTGGCTGTTGCTGGCGATGGTGGTGGTGATCGGCGCGTGGACGCTGCAACTGCACCCGGAACTGGCCGGCCGCTGGTTCAACCATGCGCACCTGACCGTGTTCGCCGGGCTGGTGGTGTTGGCGGTGCTGGCGTTGTTCGGGCTGTTGCGTTCGCTGCGTCAGCGCCACACTCACTGGCCGTTCGTGTTCACCCTGGTGCTGATGTTCCTCGGCTACATCGGCCTGGCGCTGAGCATCTGGCCGAACATCATCCCGCCGTCGGTCAGCCTGTGGGCGGCGGCATCACCGGCCACCAGCCAGCTGTTCGCCCTGATCGGCGCGCTGTTCATCCTGCCGGTGATCCTGATGTACACCTTCTGGAGCTACTACGTGTTCCGCGGCAAAGTGAGGATTGGCGATGGCTACCATTGATTCGCGTGAGGTGAAATCCAGCCCCTGGTACAAGCGTCTGGGCTGGCTGCTGCTGATCTGGTTGGGCAGCGTGGTCTCGCTGGCGGTGGTGGCGAGCCTGCTGAAACTGGCGATGTATGCGGCGGGGATGAGGACGCATTGACCACAAAAAAAAACCGGAGCCTGGCTCCGGTTTTTTATTGCCTGCGGTTTATTTCCTCCCCTCGGGGGAGGAACTGCCTTGAGGTTTATTCCCCGCCAAACATCGCCGTCCAGTAAATCCCGGCGCTGCTCTTCGGATCGACTGCGTAGGCAGCACCAAGTTCACGGTACTGCGGGTTCATCAGATTGGCACAATGGCCGGGGCTGGCGAGCCAGCCGGCGACGACTTTCTGCACCGTATCCTGCCCGGCGGCGATGTTTTCGCCGACCTGCTGGCCGCTGTAACCGGCAAGTTCCGCGCGGTCGCCGGGGGTACGGCCGTCGCGGTCCTTGTGGTCGAAATAATTGTTGTTGGCCATCTCGCGGCTGTGTTCCTGGGCGACGCCGCCGAGCACCGCGTTCCACGCCAGCGGCGTGGTCGCTGCGAAGGCCTGACCGCCGCACTGGCGCGGTTGGGCGCGGGCGGCGTTGAGTTGTTCGAGGAGTTTCTGGCCTTCAGCCTGACCGTCGCCGAGGCGGGCGGACAGCAGTGGTCGGGCCAGGGTGATGCGCCAGTCACGGTCGGCGCGGCTGACGCCGATATCGACGAACTGCGGATCCAGCACCACCTGGCAGAAGCTCTCCTGAATCGCCTTCATCGCCGACGCCGCATCCCTTGGCCCGTTCAGGGTAATCGCCTGCACATTGACCATCGGGTAGCGGGCGCTGGACATCGCCTGCTGCAAATCCACCACGCCGCTGGCCGGCAGAATCAGGCGCGGATCGGCCGACAGCGGCGGCAACTCACTGGACGCCTGGCTACCACAACGCTGCGGCTGGCTGCGGTAGCTGTTGATCGATTCGATCAATTGCGACTCGTCGGTGGCCATGGCCGAAGTGGCCAGCGCCAGGCCCACGGACAACGCGGCGAGTCGCAGAACGGATGGCATGAAGCGCATGGAAATCTCCCTTGGGCTGAGTGCGCACATCATGCGCGAAAGGGCCCCGGTTCGTGCAATGTCTTTTTCTTCATGGCGCTGATTTTTCTGCGGAACGATGCCATGAAAATTGCCGTCTACACTTCGCGAAGAGCCCGGGATCCGGGCGTCTCAGCCATATAACACTTCGCCCGCATCGGGCCCTGCCGGAAGGATGATCATGCGATTGAACGGGTTGCTTTGCTGTCTTGCGTTGACCCTGCTGAGCGGCGCGGCACTGGCCACCGATCAGGCTCCGATCAAGGAAAAGGCCGAAGCGAAAGCCGAGGTTCTGGAAGAGAAGGCTGCCGACAAACCCGACGCGCCCCCGGCACCCAAATCCGAAGCCATCACGCCGACCGAAGCACAGGCGGTCGACCCCGCCGGCGCTGCACCGCTGGACGATCCGATCACCTGTCTGGCACGCAGTATCTATTGGGAAGCCAAAGGCAAGGACAACGCCGACATGGAAGGCGTGGCGAGCGTGGTGATGAATCGCCTCGGGCATGACGGCTTTCCAGGTACGGTGTGCGAGGTGGTCAAACAGGGCTCGGAAACCAAGAGCTGCCAGTTTTCCTGGTGGTGCGACGGGCGCCCGGATCAGGTCAAGGAAGATGCCGAATACGCGCTGGCCAAGGAAATCGCCGGCAAGGCGCTGAACCGACAGCTCACCGATCGCACCCACGGCGCGCTGTATTTCCACGACCGCAATGTTCATCCGAGCTGGGCGAAGGAATACACCAAGACCGCCGAGACCAAGAAATTCCTTTTCTATAAACCCACTGGCGGGGATGCGCGTTAGGCGCAGACTTCCCGCACGCAATTGCGCAGCCAGCGATGCGCCGGATCGGCGTCCATGCGCGGGTGCCAAAGCATCGACACGCTGATGTCCGGCATCCGGAATGGCAGGGCGAAGCTGTGCAGACCCGTGCGCAGTTTGCTGGTGTGACGTTCCGGGACGGTGGCGATCAGGTCCGACTCACGGACCAGCGTCAGCGCCGCCGAAAACCCGCCGAACGAGGTGACGATATCCCGCGTCAGGCCGAAGGCAAGCAGTGCTTCGTCCACCGGTCCGCTGCTGCGTCCACGGCGTGACACCAGAATGTGCTGGCCTGCGGCAAAGCGTTTGGCGCTGACCTTGCCGCTGCTCAGCGGATGCCCTTCACGCACCACGCCAATCCACTGATCGCGGAACAGAATGCGGCTGTGCAGCGTCGGGTCGGTGCTGTCGTCGACCACGCCGGTTTCCAGATCCACCCGGCCTACGCGCAATAGCGTGCTGTCTTTGTCAGCCTTTTGCACAAAGCGCAGGCGCACGCCGGACGCCTCTTCGGCGATGCGGGCGAGCAGGGCGGCGGCGAAGGTTTCGACAAAACCGTCGGTGTTGCGCAGGGTGAAGGTGCGGCGCAACTGGCCGGGATCGAGCACTTCTGCCGGGCGCAAAACCGCTTCGGCTTCCTGCACCAGATAACTGACCCGGTCGCGCAGCTCCAGCGCACGCGGGGTCGGCACCAGTCCGCGACCGGCGCGCACCAGCAGCGGATCCCCGGTGGTTTCGCGCAGCCGGGCCAGCGCCCGGCTCATGGCTGACGGACTCAAGCGCAGGCGTTCGGCGGCGCGGGCGACGCTGCCTTCGCTCAGCAGCACGTCGAGGGTGATCAACAGGTTCAGATCCGGCGCATTCATGACATGGCGTTCCATGCAGGTATCAAGTGCAAAGCATGCGTCTTGCGCCTTGTATTGTCGAGGCTCAGGCTATGTCCCATGACTTCTGCCCAGTGAGCCCCCCATGCACCGAGAACCCCTGAGCCCTTCAGCCCGCTGGGCGCTGACCAGTCTGGCGCTGTCGATGCTGATGCCGTCGCTCGACACCAGCATCGCCAACGCCGGACTGCCCACGCTGGCGGCGGCGTTCGATGCGACGTTTCAACAAGTGCAGTGGATCGTGCTGGCCTATCTGCTGGCGGTCACCACGTTGATTGTCAGCGTCGGGCGTTTGGGTGATGGGTTCGGGCGGCGGCGCTTGCTGTTGATCGGCATCGGCATTTTTACCGCCGCTTCGCTGGCTTGTGCACTGGCGCCGAGCCTGGCCTCGCTGATCGGTGCGCGGGCGGTGCAGGGCCTGGGCGCGGCGATCATGTTCGCGTTGACGGTGGCGCTGGTGGCCGACGCGGTGCCCAAATCCCGGGCCGGCAGTGCGATGGGCTTGCTGGCTACGATGTCAGCGACCGGCACCACCCTCGGGCCGTCGCTCGGCGGGCTGTTGATGGCGCATGTCGGCTGGCAGTCGATCTTTGTGATCAACGTGCCGTTGGGCTTGCTCAATGCGTGGTTGGTGTATCGCTATCTGCCGAAGGATCGGATCGTACGTTCGGGTGTTGCATTTGATTATCCCGGCACCGCCGTACTGATGCTGACGCTGGCGGCCTATGCGCTGGCGATGACAATCGAAGGACTTACCCCGACGTTGCTGTTGCTCAGTCTGTTGGGCGTGGGGTTGTTCATCCTGGTCGAGAAACGGAGCAAGGCGCCGCTGATTCACCTGTCATTGTTCACCGACACGCGAATCAGCAGCAGTCTGGCGCTGACGTTGCTGGTCACGACGGTGATGATGACCACGCTCGTGGTCGGGCCGTTTTACCTGAGCCGAGGTTTGGGGCTCACCAGCACTCAGGTCGGCCTGGTGTTGTCGATCGGGCCGTTGCTGGCGGCATTCGGCGGCGTACCGGCCGGGCGGCTGGTGGATCGTTTCGGCGCGCGGCGGATGGTGCCGGGCGCGTTGCTCGGACTGGCTTGCGGTTGCGGTTTGCTGGCGCTGTTTCCGGTGAGTTTCGGAGTGCTTGCATACGTGCTGCCGATCACGGTGGTTGCCTTGAGTTACGCGCTGTTCCAGGCTGCCAACAACACCGGGTTGATGTCCGGCGTTGCTCAGGATCAGCGCGGCGTGGTTTCGGCCATGCTCGGGTTGTCGCGCAATCTGGGCCTGATCACCGGGGCGGCGGCGATGGGCGCGGTGTTTGCACTGGCCACGGACGATCCGACTCAGGCACCGACCGCGGTCATCGCAGGCGGCTTGCACATGACCTTCGGTGTGGCCACGGCGTTGATGTTCGCGGCGTTTGCGCTCGGTGCCTTCACGCACCTGCGTCTCGCGTCTCCCGTGCCGGAAAGAACAGTTCAAAGCAGGTGATGCCGTCGGCGCTGCTGACGCTGTAGCGGCCCTGATGCAACTGCATGATGGTCGCGACAATCGACAGGCCCAGCCCGTTGGATTGGGCGGAGCGCTCGCGGGACGGATCGACGCGATAGAAACGCTCGAACAGCCGCGACAAATGTTCCGCCGGAATCGTCGCGCCCTGATTGCGTACCCGCAGGTAGCTACCGTCCGCTTCGGCGATGGCTTCGACCTGCAACGTTGAATCCGCCGCGCCGTACTTGATCGCGTTGGCGCACAGATTGGCCAGCGCCCGACGCAGCAGCATCGGCTCGGCCCAGATCACGCCGCTGCCACTGGCCTCGATGGTGACGCCGACATCGGCGGCCAGGCCTTCGAAGTAATCGGCAATGCGTTGCATCTCATCGCCGGCGTCCAGTTCCTGCCGCTGGCTCAGCGCGCTGGCCGGGTCGGTGCGGGCGAGAAACAGCATGTTGTCGAGCATCCGCGCCAGCCGTTCGAGTTCTTCGACGTTGGAGGCGAGCAGCTGCTGATAGGCGTCGACGCTGCGATTCTGTTGCAACGCGACCTGGGTTTCACCGAGCAGGTTGTTGATCGGCGTGCGCAGTTCGTGGGCCATGTCGGTGGAGACTTGGCTCAGTTGCGCAACCCCTCGGTCGAGCCGGTCCAACATCGCATTGAAGGCTTCGATCATCGGCTGCAATTCCCGGGGCGTGCCTTGGCGGTCGAGGCGTTCGCCGAGGTTGGCGATGCCGATCCCGTGGGCATGCCGGGCAATTCGCCGCAACGGCAGCAGGCCGCGATACACCAGCAGGCAGCCGACCAGCGCCAGCACGATCGCGGCCAATGATGCGAGGCCGTACACACTGAGCCGGTAATTGGCGAGCATTGCCGTGCGCTCGGTCATCAGGCGTCCGGTGAGCACCTGCAGGTTGCCCAGATCGCCCGAGTCGATGGTCGCCGCCACCGCCGAAAACGGCACACCGTCGACGCTCGGCAAGTGCTGTACATCGCTCAGGGCCATCGGATGATCGATCGGTACGGCGGGCAAGTTCGGGGTGGCGAGGTTGCCGGGGTTGACCACCAGCAGCGGCGGCTGGCCGGGTGCGCCGATGGTCAGCAAGGCTTCGCGGTTGCCGAGCATGTTCTGAAACAGCGCCGGCTTGTTCTTGATCAGTTCCAGGGTATTGCTGTCGTTGAGGAAGGTGCGCAACTGATCGACGCGACTGACCAACTGAATGTCGTCGCGGCGAATCAGCGCTGCTTCCAGTTGGTTGTACAGCGCCGCGCCCAGGCCTGCCAGCGCGGCGAAGGCAAGCACGGCGAAGACCAGCGCCAGACGCAAAGTCAGAGAATAAGTGCCGGCGACTTTCATGGCTGGGTATCGAAGCGGTAGCCGATACCGCGCACGCTGTGGATCAGCTTGAGCGGGAAAGGATCGTCGATCTTCGCCCGCAGGCGGCGCACGGCGACATCGACCACATTGGTGTCGCTGTCGAAATTCATGTCCCACACCCGCGAGGCGATCAGCGAACGCGACAGCACTTGCCCGGTGTGGGTGGCGAACAGTTGCAGCAGGGCGAATTCCTTGTTGGTCAGGGTGATCCGGTTGCCGGCGCGGCTGACCCGACGCTTGAGCACGTCGATCTGCAGATCGGCCACCTGCAATTGCTCCTCTTCATGGATCGGCCCGCGCCGGGTCAGGGTGCGCAGGCGCGCCACCAGTTCGGCGAAGGAAAACGGCTTGATCAGGTAATCGTCGGCGCCCAGTTCCAGGCCTTTGACCCGGTCGGCGATGTCGTCGCGGGCAGTCAGGAACAGCACCGGCGTGTCGGTTTCCTTGCGCAGCCGGCGCAGGACTTCCCAGCCATCCATTTTCGGCATCATCACGTCCAGCACGATCACGTCGAAGTCGAACTCCAGCGCCAGGTGCAGACCGTCGGCGCCGTCCCGGGCCAGGCTCACGCTGTAGCCCAGTTCCTGCAAGCCGTTGAGCAGATAATTGCCGGCCTTGGGTTCGTCTTCGACAACAAGGATATTCATGGGCACTGTGCCTCAATTGTCATTGATGCAGCCGCTGCCTTGCACCTGATAGTCCAGCACATGTTCACGGCCCTGGTGGTCGAGGTAGTTGAGCTGCGCGGGGATCACGCCGCAAGCCTGGGAAATATCGGTGCTGGAGAGGACTTTGTCGACATCCAGGTGCACGTAGAAGCCGTTGGTGTCGTGAATGACCGTGCGCTCAGGCATTTCAGCGGCGAACACGGAACCGGTGGCGAGGAGGGCGGTGAAGGCGAGGATCAGGGTTTTCATGATGGGTCACTCGAGTCGTTGAAGTTGATCGGCGTTCTGGCCGGGACAACTTCAAGCTACCGGGCGATCCGCTCGGCAAACCGACAACTCGATGACAAATCTGTAATAAACCGAACCTGTGGGAGCCAGCGCACTCCCACAGAGTATTCAGCTGGCGTGGGTGCTGAGAATGCTCGCGATCTGTTGTGGCTGGCAGTTGAGGTACGGCGAGGATTTCAGCCACTGCTGATCCGGGTACCAGGAGAACATGAATTGGCCATTCTTCAGACTGTCGATCACCCGTTTGGCAACCTGCGGTCGCACCGCCGGGCAACCCTGGCTGCGGCCCAGACGGCCGGTACGTTTGCTCCAGAACGGGTTCACGTAGTCGGCGGCGTGGATCACGATGGCGCGGTCACGGGCCATGTCGTTGACGCCCGGTTCCAGACCGTCCATGCGCAGCGAGTAACCGTGGGTGCCCTGGTAACTTTCCTGGGTGCGGAACAGGCCGAGGCTGGACTGAAAACTGCCTTCACGGTTGGAGAACCGGGTGGCGAAGTTTTCCCCGGAGTTCGAACCGTGGGCGACCAGATCGCGCAGCACCAGTTTTTTCCGGGTCAGGTCGAAGATCCACAACCGGCGCTCGGTGGACGGCTGCGAATAGTCGATGATCGCCAGGTGACGGGACTGCTTCGCGCCGTTGTTGATCGCACATTGCATGGCGTTCAAGGCACCTTTCAGCGCCTGGGGATTGAGTTCCGGAGCGGCGTGCGCGAGGCTGGTGTACAGAACCGGCGAAGAGGTGCCGGCGGCAAAGGCTGGACTGGTCAGCACGCCAATGGCGGTGGCAGTCAGCAGAAGTCGGCGCAAAAACGTCAACATTTAACGTGAGTCTCCACTTGCTACTTGTTTGGCACTTAGGCTCCTGACGTCCAGTCGTCCCCGGCAGACCCGCGAATCGGGCCTGACTGTTCACCGCACCTGAGGTAAGGTTGACCGTCAATCAGGACGGCCATGGATTGGAGTAAAGCAGTTGTTCAAAAAGTACGCATGCTACTTGAGCATTTGTTTGCTCGCTGCGCCGTTTGTCGCTTGCGCCGAAGAGCCGTTGCCGGGACTCCCGACGCTGCCGCCCGTGCCGACGGAAATGCCCATCGAGCCGCAGAGCCCGTTGCAGGCTGCGCTGATCAGTCTGCCCCAGGCGTGCCCGACGATCGGCACCAGCCTCAGCGGCCCGGCGCTGGATCAGTTGCGCGCCTTCTACCAGCAGCAGGACTGGCTGCCGGTATGGGCCGATGGCGGGCAATTGCCGGCCTTGCATGCGCAATTGCAGCTGTTGGCCGACGATGGCCTGAACCCGAAACGCTACCCGGTGGCGCTCACTGCCCCGCAGGACGGCGAACTGTGCGCCGACATCGAGATCAGCCGTTACTACCTGCAAGCCCTGCAAGATCTGCATTACGGCCGCCTGTTGCAATCGCACTTCGAACCGCTGTGGCATTCCGACGAAACGCCACGCGACCGACAGGCCGAATTGCTCGCCATCGCCGTACCGGGCGTGCGCAACGTTCCGGCCGCCTTCGATCTGGCCCGCCCGCAGCTGGCGCAGTACCAGAATCTGCGTCATCTCTACGCAGCTCAACGCCTGAAAGCCTTGCCGCAGTGGACATCGGTGGGCAACGGCCCGTTGCTGCGTCCGGACATGGAAGACAAACGCGTGCCGGAACTGGCCCGACGGCTGTACAGCGAAGGCTACCTGAGCAGTGTGGTCGGCACGCCGGACAACGCTTATCACGGCGTATTGGTGGAGGCGGTGAAGAGCTTTCAGGCCAACCATTCGTTACAGGCCGACGGAGTGGTCGGTCCGGGAACGATTGCCGAACTCAACATCAGTCCGCTGACCCGTCGCGAACAGTTGCGGGTCAACCTTGAACGTTTCCGCTGGATGGCTCAGGACATGGAGCCGGACGGTCTGCTGGTCAACGTCGCCGCTGCCGAACTGACGCTTTATCAGGGTGGCCTGCCGGTGTGGCAGACCCGCACCCAGGTCGGGCGCGCCGAGCGCCAGACCCCGCTGCTCAAATCCCGAGTCACACGCCTGACCCTGAACCCGACCTGGACCGTGCCGCCGACCATCTGGAAGGAAGACAAACTGCCGGAGATCCGCAAGGACCAGACCTTCCTCAGCCGTCAGAACCTGCAAGTGCTCGACGCCAACGGCCAGCCGCTGGCCGCCGCCGACATCGACTGGGACAACCCCGGCAACATCCTTCTGCGTCAGGACGCCGGGCCGCGCAACCCGCTGGGGCAAATGGTCATTCGGTTCCCCAACCCGTTCTCGGTGTACCTGCACGACACGCCGAGCAAGGCGCTGTTCGACAAGGGGCCACGGGCTTTCAGCTCCGGCTGCGTGCGGGTCGAGCATCCGATGAAGCTGCGCGACTTCCTGCTCAGCCCGGCGGAGAAGGCGCGCACCGACACCTTGCTCGCCACCGGCACGACTCACGAGTTCCGGTTGAGCAATCCGGTGCCGATCCTCATGACTTACTGGACGGCACAGGTCGATGGCCAGGGTCGTGTGCTTTACGCGCCGGACATCTACAGCCGAGACAGCGCGTTGCTGGCGGGGCTGGACCGGGCGCATTGATTTTTGCGGTTTGACTCGCCTGGCGGCAGGTCATTTTTTGAGGAAGGACAGGATGTTTGTCTGTGTCCCTTTCGAAGCGGCGCCGCTCAGGATTTCGCTCATGGAAAACAACTTGCTGGGATTGTAGGTGCCGCCGTTGTAGAGCATGACACCGTTCACCGTTGCCTCGAAAAACGCCCTCCGGAGTTTCAGATGGCAAATACTGTTCTTGAGGTCAGTCAGGACGGCATCGGCACTGGCATTGACCAGATCGGACATGTTTCGGACGTCGAACAGCAGGATCTGCATGACCTTGCTCCCCATCAGTTTTTTTCTAGCCGTCAATTGATTCTCAATGCTGCGCCCGCCAAATCCCTTGTCTGTCCAGAAGGTATCGGACATATAGATTTTGAAGTTGTTGACTCGCGGCGTTTTCAGTTCGATGGCGTAAAAAACGCTGTTCAACATGACGAAATAGTCCGGGTAGGAGACTCTTCCCGCCTGGCAGTAACCTTCTGCCATCGGATTTTCTTCGCGACCGATGACCAATTCGCCACCGGAAGTTTGTCTGACAGTGAACGCCCCATCTCCGGTGACACCTGGCTCAGGAACAGTGCAGGTGCTTTCCGATCCCGGGTTGTAAGCGCCGAAATTTTTGTCCCGTCGCAGGAAGGTGTAGCCGACCCCCTGCAACACCTCATAGAGCACCGCTTGGGATTCGCTCTCTTTGATCACCGCCCGATGATGTAGATATAGCTCGTCGTCCCGCTGTTTGTATTCGGTCACTTCCATGGCCATCGAGGATGAGGCTGCTGCCGCCATCATCGGATCTGAGGATGAAGCGAACCCGAACGAAGGGCTTGATGATGGGGACGGGGTGGAAAATGGCGCGCCGATGAATGGCGCAAGTGTTGAAGAAAACGGATTCCCGCCGAGCGAAATTGAAGGTGGAAACGATGTGCCCGGCATATTCAACGGCACGGTGTTATGAGCGCTGTTGATGCGCACACAGGGCATGCTGCTGAGTGTGGAGGGCGGCATCATGTGGTGCTCGGATCGGATTATTCTCCGATTGCACTGGCTGCAAACCGCAAGACCCCATTCTGACTCGATGATCTTTTCATCACTGGCGCACCAGTGCATGCCTTCACATTGATAGAAATGTGTCATTCCCTGACCCTGCTGTTGTCACGCATGGAAGAAACCACGGCAGCACCCGTGGGATCTCAATCGAGCCTAGCAGAAGTTGGCGGGTGCGCACTGGCGGCGGAGGGTGAGCTTCAACGATTGGTGCGCTTCCAGAAGAACCGCGCCAGCCACGCATCCACGCTCAACTTGCCTGCCCCGGCAAACACCAGCGGCACCAGCGCAGCCAGATAAATCGCCGGCAGTTTGAAGTTGCCGAACCCCTTGTTGGTGATCGCGTAACCCTGGGCCAGCTCGCTCAGCGATGACCAGTCCGCCGGCCAGTGCACGGCAGCGGTGGCAACGACGGTCACGACAATCAGCGAAATCGCCGAAATCCGCGTGCCGAATCCGACCAGGATTGCCAGTGCGCAGATCAGCTCGGCCCACATCGACAGCTCCCAGTTCAGCGTGGCGGGCAAGTGGTCGAAGGGAAACGGAAACCGCTCCTGAATGTCTTCGAACCAGTTCTGGCCGTTGAATTTCTCCAGTCCCGATTCGAAAAATTCCCAGGCGATGAACAGGCGCAAGGTCAGCGGCGCGAGCCACTGGCCGGCGCGGTCGAGGTTCACATGCAGGCCTTTGACGGCCGACGAGAGAGCTGTGGTCATGGGAAGGCTCCATTCATTCAAGAGAAAACGGGGCACCGACGTGCCCCGAAAAAAGGGTTACTCGCCGGCGCCGCACTTGCCTTCGCCGCATTTGCCTTCCGAGGTTTTTTCCGCAGAGTCGGCCTTGGCCTGGGTCTGGCTGTAGCCGTGATCCAGTTGCTTGACGCTGAACGCTTCCGAGGCCGAAGCCGCGTTGGACAGGGCCAGGCCACCGGCAAGCAGCAGGCCGAGAGTCAGGGAGGTTTTCGAGAGCTTGGTCATGGTGAATCTCCGATGCGATGTTTGAGTTCAAAGGCTTGATCGGGGCTGCCGATCGACAGGTTCATTTGAACGCCGGGCTGTATCGCTGATGTGTCGCGAAGGGCCGGATTTGTGCGCGGGATGTGTCGGGTAGCGGGCCGTACACACTGCGATACACAGACCCGGTGTGATTCGATTGCCGGGCGCAGCGTCTAGCCACGGTGTCCCCGCAATCCCATGGGGCGAGACTTCGGAACCCGGCATGCAAGCGCTGTTGAACGAGATCCTTGACGCTGTCCGGCCCCTGATCGGGCAGGGCAAGGTGGCTGACTACATTCCCGCCCTCGGCACCGTGCCGGCCAATCAACTGGGCATCGCCGTGTATGGCAACGACGGCGAGATGTATTGCGCCGGTGACGCCGAGACGCTGTTCTCGGTGCAGAGTATTTCCAAGGTGTTCAGCCTGGTGCAGGCCATCGAACATTCCGGCGAGGCGATCTGGGAGCGCCTGGGCCACGAGCCGTCCGGCCAGCCTTTCAACTCGCTGGTGCAGTTGGAATTCGAACGCGGCCGCCCGCGCAATCCGTTCATCAATGCCGGGGCGCTGGTGATCTGCGACATCAACCAGTCGCGCTTTGCGGCACCGGCATTGTCGATGCGCGATTTCGTGCGACGGTTGTCGGGCAACCCGCAGGTGATGGTCGACGGCAAGGTCGCCGATTCCGAATACCAGCATCGCGCGCGCAACGCGGCGATGGCGTACCTGATGCAATCCTTCGGCAACTTCCACAACGACGTTGAGGCGGTGCTGCGCAGCTACTTCAGCCACTGCGCGTTGCGCATGAACTGCATCGACCTGGCCCGGGCCTTCTGTTTCCTGGCCAACGACGGTTTCTGCAAGCACAGCGGCGAGCAGATACTTACTCGCCGCCAGACCCAGCAAGTCAACTCGATCATGGCCACCAGTGGTCTCTACGACGAGGCCGGCAACTTTGCCTACCGCGTCGGCCTGCCCGGCAAGAGCGGCGTCGGTGGCGGTATCGTTGCGGTGGTGCCGGGGCAGTTCACTGTGTGCGTGTGGTCGCCGGAACTGAACACGGCGGGCAATTCGCTGGCAGGGATGGCGGCGCTGGAAATGCTCAGTTCGCGGATTGGCTGGTCGGTATTCTGAGGCCGTGTTGCTTTGAGGGAGGCCAACCTATACATTTTCCGGCCGCCCTCAATATGGTGAATCCGCTCCATGTCTCTCGCGCTCGAACGTCTCGTCGCTGGCACGCCTATCCCTTTCGCCGGTAACCGCGTCACCGTGGTCAGCCCCGAACTGGCCGAGCGTTTCCGACCCGGCGACCACCTGCTGGTGGAGCAGGTGAGCGGCGAGCTGTTGCTGATTCCGGTGGTGGATCAGCAGGCCGCATCGGTGGCGATCGAGCGTGCAGCGGCGGCGTTTACTGCGTTGTCCGCTGTGCCGGATGAGGCCATCAGCCGCTTCTTTGATCTGTTCGCGCAACGTCTGGAAAACCCGGACGCCTGGGCGCTGATCGAAACCGCCAACCTCGCCGACATCGAACGAGCCAAGGCTCGCGGTCGTTCCACTACCCGTTTGCTCGCCGACGAGCGCATGCGCCGCGACATGATCGCCGGCCTGCGCGCCTGGCGTGATGCGCCGGCCACCCGTGGCAAAGTGATCAGCAGCGTCGAGCATGACGGCTGGAAGGTCGAGCAGGTGGTGTCGCCGCTGGGCATCGTCGCATTCGTGTTCGAAGGCCGGCCAAACGTCTTCGCCGACGCCGCCGGTGTATTGCGCACCGGCAACACCGCCGTGCTGCGCATTGGCAGCGATGCGCTGGGCACCGCGCAAGCCATTGTCACTCACGCCTTGAACCCGGCGCTGGCCGATGCCGGTCTGCCGGCGGGTGCGGTGTCGCTGGTGGAGAGCGTCAACCACGCCGCCGGTTGGGCGATGTTCGCCGACCGGCGTCTGTCGCTGGCGGTGGCCCGTGGTTCGGGCCGTGCGGTCAGCCAGTTGGGCAGCATCGCCCAACAGGCCGGCACCGCCGTCAGCCTGCACGGCACCGGAGGCGCGTGGCTGATTGCTGATCGCGATGCCGACGCCAAGCGCTTTGCCGCTGTGGTGCGCAACTCGCTGGACCGCAAGGTTTGCAACACGCTGAACGTCTGCCTGATCCAGCGCGACCGCGCCGCCGAACTGGTGCCGCTGTTCCTCGACGCCTTGCAGCAAGCCGGTACCGCGCGCGGTCAGGGCTGCAAACTGCACATCGTCGAAGGCAGCGAAAGCTACCTGCCGAGCGACTGGCAGAACGCGACGGTCGAGGTCTATCGGGCCGAGGGTTACCAGACCGAAGCCCTGGCCGAACCCTTGCCGGAAGCGCAATTGGGCCGCGAGTGGGAATGGGAAGAAACCCCGGAAGCCAGCCTGATGATCGTCGACGATCTGGATCAGGCCATCGCGCTGTTCAATCGCTACAGCCCGCAGTTCACCGTGTCGTTGATCAGCGAAGATGCGGCGGTTCAGGAGCGTTTCTACAGCGCGGTCAACGCGCCGTTCGTGGGTAACGGCATCACCCGTTGGGTCGATGGCCAGTACGCGCTGAACAAGCCGGAACTGGGCCTTTCGAACTGGGAAAGCGGCCGCCTGTTTGCCCGCAGCGCGATCCTCTCCGGTGACGGCGTGTTCACCGTACGCAGCCGCATGACGCAGATCGATCTGGGCGTAAAACGCTGAACAGAACAACGCCGCGCCCGTCGCAATGACGGGTGCGGCGTTGTGTTTTCAAGCAGCATCGACTGCCTGACCGTACACCGCGCACGTCGACGGTTGCTCGGCCAGCGAGACGAAGGTACGGCGGTCGGCACTCAGCGCGTCGATCGAGCCGGTCTCGATGTCGTACACCCAGCCATGCAGATTCAGCAGGCCTTTCTCCTGGGCCAGGCGCACGCTCGGGTGAGTCTGGATGTTCGCCAGTTGCGCGATCACATTTTCCCGCACCATCGAACTCAGCTTGGCTGCGTCATTGGCGTGCGGCCGCGATTCGTTGACCACCTTCGCCGACTCGGCGTGTTGCAGCCAGCCACTGACGGCGGGCAGGTGATCCATGCATTTGCACTGGGCGATGGCGGTCATGGCGCCGCAATCGGAGTGGCCGCAGATCACGATGTCGGTCACGCCGAGCACGGCTACCGCGTATTCCACCGTTGCCGAAACCCCGCCCGGATGCGGGCTGTAGGACGGCACGATATTGCCGGCGTTGCGGATCACGAACAGCTCGCCGGGTTCTTGCTGGGTCAGCAGTTCCGGGACGACGCGGCTGTCGGAGCAGGTGATGAACAAGGTGCCCGGGGTTTGGGTAGTTGCCAGGTGTTTGAACAGTTCGGTGCGTTGCGGAAACGCTTCGTTCTGGAACTTCAGGAAGCCTTCGATCAGGTTTTTCATGGTGTGTCCTCTCAGTTCGAACAGCCGGTGCCGAATTCGCTGTATTGAAGAATGTGCTTTGCGCCGTGGCTGTCGAGGTAAGTCATCTCGACCGGCACCACGCCGCAGACGTCGGCGACCGGGGTGATGCTCACGACTTCAGCGATATCCAGAGACATGCCGTAGCGATAGGCGATGGCCTCTTCATCAGCCTGGGCCTGGGCGGCAAGGCCGGCGAGCAGGGCCAGGGTCAGCAGGATTTTTTGCATGGGGCAGCCTCCAGACAGATGTGGTGACGACTTGGCGATTCAGGTTTTGGAGGGGCCCGTACGCGGGGTGCGGGCCCGGGATGGATCAGAACGGACGCAGCGGGAGGAACTTGCCGTCGAGGGTGACCACGGCGCGGGAACCGCCTTCAGGGTCTTCGACTTTCTTGATGTCGAGTTTGAAGTTGATCGCGCTGATGATGCCGTCGCCGAACTGCTCGTGAACCAGCGCCTTCAGGGTGGTGCCGTAGATCTGGATCATCTCGTGGAAGCGGTAGATGGTCGGGTCGGTCGGCACACCGTCGAGGCTGCCGCGCAGCGGGATGATCTGCAGGGCGGCGACGTCTTCGGCGCTCAGCTCAAGCTTGTCACCGACCACTTCGGCCGCGGCTTTCGGCAGTGGATGCTGGCCGAGGAGGGCGGCGGTGACGTAGGCCAGGCTCAGGCCAGTGTCGTCGGCCAGATCCTGCCACGACAGGTTTTTCTGTGCCTTGGCATCCAGGGCGCGAGTGGTCAGGGCGATGCGGCTGTCGTTGTAGGCTTGGGATTGCATGGTGCTTCTCCTTTCGGGGTTGGCTTGCTGTGTGGAATTCATCTTCTGCCGATTGATCCATAGCGTCCAAGACCGATATACAATGCAAAGCATAAGCACTGCCTATAGATGGAGCGTTCCATGCTGCTGCGACATTTGCGATACCTGCTGGCCGTGGCCGATCACGGCGGCTTCACCCGGGCGGCCGAGGCGCTGCATGTGTCGCAGCCGACCCTGTCGCAACAGATCCGCCAACTGGAGGAAAGCCTCGGGGTGGATCTGTTCGACCGCACCTCGCGCTCGGTGAAACCGACTGACGCCGGGGAGGCCTATATCGAATGCGCGCGACGGGTGCTGGTGGAGCTGGAGGCGGGCAAGCGCGCGTTGCATGACGTGAAAGATCTGTCCCGAGGCTCACTGCGGCTGGCCATGACGCCGACGTTCATGGCGTACCTGGTGGGGCCGTTGGTGCGCGACTACGTGGCGCGGTATCCGGGGATTCACCTGGAGATTTTCGAGTTGTCGATGGACGACATCGAGGCCGGGCTGGCGGATGACTCGCTGGATATCGCGATTGCCTTCACGCCGGTGCGCAATCCGGACATTGAGTGCATTCCGGCGTTTGTCGAGACGTTGGGGGTGATGGTCGGGCGTGAACATCCGTTGTATGACAGCGCTTCTGTGCTGACGCCGGGTGACATTGCGCAACTGGATTTCGCCTTGCTGGCGCCGGACTTTTTCACTCGCCTGTCGATCGATGAGTACTTCCGCCAGAACGGCATCACGCCCAAGGTGCAGATCGAGGTGAATTCGGTGAGTACGTTGCTGGAAGTGATCCGGCATGCGCCGATTGCGACCATGTTGCCGGAAGCGCTTGCGACCGAGGACCGCGCGTTGCGCCGGTTGCGTGTGGAGAGCGAGGCGCCACAGCGGGGAGCGGCGTTGTTGCGGCGCCAGAACAACTACCACAGTGCGGCATCGGTGGCGTTCATGGAGATGGTGCTGGAAACCCGTTCATGAGCATTGTTTGCGAGCAATAAAAAAGGGCCTGCTCCTTATCGGAAGCAGGCCCTTTTGTTTATTGAAGTTACAACTCAGTAGAACCGATCAATCACCCGAACTTCGTTCTTGTTCTGCATCGAGTCCCACGCCTGTTTCAGCGTTTGCAGAACATTACCGATGAAGTCCTTGTCGGCCGCGGCTTTCTTGCCGACATAGCCGTGGCCGCGGCGGTACATCTTCAGGCGGGCCAGCAGGTTCTGGTTGTTCCGGTCGAACTCTTCTTCACCAGCATGGGGCGACAGGCAGTCGATATGGACCTGACCCGACTTGCTGATCCACAGAATATGGCTGTCGTGGCTGTCTTTTTGCGCAGCGAACATACGAGCCAGTTCTTCGATAGTAGGTTGATTGTTCAGATTCATGATATTGCCCCTTGACCAGTCTGGTGATCTTTCAAAGTTGATTCGCTAATACAGGTAGCCCATCGGTTAGTTGATCCCTGGCACCGAAACCAGGACGTCAGCGGTCGCCCGTGTGAAGTACGGGGTCATGCGTCTGTTGCATGTAGTCGTGTTGAATAACTGCTACGCAATAGCGTCACAACGAGGAGAAGCAGCGAAAACCGGGAGGCTCCTTGACGACGTTTTCAGGGTCGACCACAAGCGTCTTGAGAATTTTCGCCAGCGCTTCTCGTCCTTGTACTGGACGTTCAGGCCAGGTCAGCTTCTTCAATCTGCCTTGTGGGCAGCGTGTATCCGGAAAAAACAGCTCGGCGGTCAGACGAGCTTGCTCAAGCGTGTTGCCAGTGCTCCCGATCGGGGAGACGTCTGCATCATGCAAAAGCAAAACGACGCCGTCAACGGTTTTGTAGTGATTATTTTTGGTCACTACATATTGTCGGACAAAGTCATTCTGGAATGAAAAAAGGGGGCTTCAAGCAGCGGGAGAAGGGCTGCGCAGGCAGTAGAACGTGCAGGGATAGCCGTCCACTGTTTTGGTCTGGCGGGTAAAGTCGCCGCCGCTCAGCTCGGGGATGAGCCGGGCCCAGAACCGCTGTGCAGGCAGGTTGGCGTCGACATGGAAAATCTGCCATCGACCGGGCAGGTGGCTCAAGAGGGCAGAGGCGACAAACTGCGCGACGCCTTGGCCACGCCAGCGTCGGCTGACGAAGAAATAGCCGATGTTGTAGTCGGCGCCTTCGATGAGGAGGTGGTCATCCACGGTCACGAATCCCGCCAGTTCGCCGTCGACGTGGATCAGGAATGGTCGCGTCGCCGGCTGGCGCCAGTAATCGTCTTTCAACTGGATCGGGAAGAACCCATGCCCGCCGAGCTTCAGCGGGAGCCACTCGCTGAAGTCATAGGTGTAGAACTGCATCAGGTTTTCGAGGGTGTCCAGTTCGTCGCGCCGGGCGACGCGCAGTTCGATGACAGACATGCCGCTGACTCCTGACCATCACTGCAGAAACAGTAGCGTGCGGCGGGCTATTTGGCTGCCGGTTTCGCCGAGCGTTTGCTGGTTCCGGTGGTTTTACGCCGGGTGGTCTTGCGTTTGTTCTTCCACGGCGCAGCGGCCTTGCCTGCGGGCGGCGGGCCGCTGATGGTCAGGCTCAGCCCGGCACAGCGGGTCACTTGCTTGCTCATCCACGCCGCCTGCTTGGTGACGAACTCTTCCAGACTCATCTCGCCGCTTTGCACCATGTCCAGCGCCTGCTCCCAGATCGCTGTGGTGCCGGGGTCGGCAATTGCGCGCGGCACGGCGTCGATCAGGCTGAACGCGGCAGGTGTGGCGGACAGCGCCTTGCCGTTCTTCACCAGATAACCACGATCCAGCAACCCTTGAATGATCGAGGCGCGGGTGGCTTCGGTGCCGATGCCGGTGGTGTCCTTGAGTTTCTGCTTGAGCAGCGGATCTTCCACCAGTTTGGCGACGTTCTTCATCGCCTTGATCAGGTCGCCTTCGGTGTAGGGCTTGGGCGGCTGCGTCCACAGGTCCTTGAGTTTCACGTCTGCGATTGCGCACTCGGCGCCTTGGGTGAACGTCGGCAAGGTTTGCGGGGCCGGCGCTTCACGACCCTTGGCCGGTGCCAGCGCTTCGGGCAACGCGCGTTTCCAGCCCGGTTCGATGATCTGCTTGCCAACCGCGCGCAAGGCTTCACCGGCGCAATCGAAATCGGCCTGGGTGCGGTCGTATTCGTGATTGGGCAGGAACTGCGCCAGATACCGCGCGCGAATCAGCGTGTAGACCGCGCGGTGCTTGCCGGTCAGGCGTTCGAGATTTTTCGCGGCAGCGGTCGGGATGATGCCGTGGTGAGCGCTGACCTTGGCGTCGTTCCAGGCGCGGGAGCGGCGTTGCGGCTCCAGATGCTCGCGTAGCGCTTCGAGGCTAGGGTCGGCCTGACGCAACGCCGCGAGAATCCCCGGCGCCTCGCTGTGCTGGCTCAGGGGCAGGTAGCCGCAATCGCTGCGCGGGTAGGTGATGACTTTGTAGGTTTCGTAGAGGGCCTGGGCGATGTCGAGGGTTTCCTGGGCACCGAGGCCGAGCTTCTTCGAGCAGACTTCCTGCAAGGTGCCCAGATCGAAGGGCAGGGGCGCCACTTCGCGCATGCGCTCGGTGCGCAGTTTGACCACTCGGGCGCTGGCAGCGCTGCTGATTGCGGCGGCTGCTTGCTGAGCGAGGGCTTGATTGAGGCAGCGATCCTGATCGTCACAGGCATCGTTCGGCGCACGCCATTGCGCCGTGAACGGCGTGCCGTTGTGCAGCAGTTGCACATCGATGGCCCAATACGCGACCGGCACGAAATCGGCGATGCTGCGGTCGCGATCCACCACCAGCCGCAACGTCGGCGTCTGCACGCGGCCCACCGGCAGCACGCCTTGATAGCCGGATTGCCGGCCAAGCAGGGTGAACAGTCGACTCATGTTCATCCCGATCAGCCAATCCGCCCGCGAGCGCCCCAGTGCCGAGTGATACAGGCTGAAGGTTTCAGCGCCCGGTTTCAGCGCCGCCAACGCCTTGCGAATCGAGGCTTCGTCCAGCGCCGACAGCCACAAACGGCGGATCGGCCCGCGATAGCGACAGTGCTCGACCAGCTCCCGGGCGATCATCTCGCCCTCGCGGTCGGCGTCGGTGGCGATGATCAGTTCGCTGGCCTCGCCGAGCAGGCGCTTGACCGCTTTGTACTGGCTGGCAGTGCGCGGCTTGACGGTCATTTTCCATTTGTCCGGGATGATCGGCAGGTCCGCCAGTACCCAGCGCTTGTATTTGGCGTCGTAGGCGTCCGGCGGGGCGGTTTCCAGCAAGTGGCCGATGCACCACGTCACCGTGACGTCCGTTCCCAGCCAGCAGCCGTCGCCCCGACGCTTTGCGCCGAGTACGGCCGCAATATCCTTGGCCTGGGAGGGTTTTTCACAGAGGTACAGCCGCATAACCACCGTCGTCGATCATTGCCCGAAGAGGCGCACAGGATGGCCTGAGTCGGGCGATCGGGCAACTTTTATCTGTATGGATATACAGATAAAAGGATTGCCGGTCATGACAGCCCGCGTCGGGGCAATCCGGGACGCTATCGAGAAATTGATTAGCGCCCCCGTTGGCGGCTGTGGCAGGTTCAATCTGCCTAACAGGGCGAGTGACAGGACGATCTCGCCAGAAGATCGCCGTTTTTCTGTCTGATACTGACTCTTCAGAAACAAGGACGTACACCATGTCTCAACCTTCCTCCCAGGCCAGCAGCGCCTTCACCGCCGTCGACACCTTCAGCCACCTGTATGACCGTGGCACCGGGACCGTCAATGGCAAACCGTCGTTCACCGCCGACCAGGCCGCCGACGAAATCCTGCGCAAGGGCATGTCGTGGCAGGATAAGAATGCCGACGGCAAGATTGATCTGACCTACACGTTCCTGACCGACAAGCCGTCGAACTACAACCCGAAACTCGGCAACTTCAGCGAGTTCAGCGCCCAGCAGAAAGCACAGGCCGTGCTGGCGATGCAATCGTGGTCGGACGTGGCCAATGTCACCTTCACCGAAGGCAAGGGTGGCGACGGTCACATGACCTTCGGCAACTACGACGTCAGCACCGGCGGCGCAGCGTTCGCCTACCTGCCACAGGGCAGCAGCTACGACGGCCAATCGTGGTACCTGATCAACGATCAATACCAGGTCAACAAGACTCCGGACACCAACAACTACGGGCGTCAGACCCTGACCCACGAAATCGGCCACACCCTTGGCCTGTCGCACCCGGGCGCCTACAACGCCGGCAACGGCAACCCGACCTACGGTGACGCCAAATACGCCGAAGACACCCGTGGCTACAGCCTGATGAGCTACTGGAGCGAGGCCAACACCGACCAGAACTTCAGCAAGGACGGCAGCGGTGCCTACGCCTCGGCACCGTTGATGGACGACATCGTCGCTGTGCAGAAACTCTACGGCGCCAACTTCGAAACCCGTGCCGACAACACCGTGTACGGCTTCAACTCGAACGCCGATCGCGACTTCTACAGCGCCACCGAGAACACCTCCAAAGTGGTGTTCTCGGTGTGGGACGGCGGCGGCAACGACACGCTGGATTTCTCCGGCTTCAACCAGAACCAGAAGATCAACCTCAACGAAGGCTCGTTCTCCGATGTTGGCGGTCTGGTGGGCAACGTGTCCATCGCCCACGGCGTGACCGTGGAAAACGCCATTGGCGGTTCGGGCAATGACCTGCTGATCGGCAACGCGGCGGCCAACGACCTGATCGGCGGTGCCGGTAACGACATCATTTACGGCGGTGGCGGCGGTGATTCGCTGTGGGGCGGTGAAGGCGCAGACACCTTCGTGTTCGGCGCGGCCAGCGACTCGACCATGACCGCGCCGGACTGGATCATGGATTTCACCAGCGGCCTGGACAAGATCGACCTGTCGGGCATCGCCGGGTTCGCCACCGGCGCAGCCACGCTGAACTTCGTCAGCGGCTTCACCGGGCACGCCGGCGACGCGATCCTCACGTACTTCGAACAGACCAACCAGACCAGCCTGATGATCGACCTCACAGGCCAGGGTTCGGTGGATTTCGCCGTGGGTGTGGTGGGGCAGGCCGTGGCGACCGATATCGTCGCCTGATCTGAAAACGGAAATCTGAAACGAAAAAACCGCAGTCCTTCGCAGGCTGCGGTTTTTTTGTTTTTGGACATCGCTCTACGACAGTGAAATCCGTTACTGCTCGGTCTCGAGGATCGACGTGGCGTGGGCATTACGTACTCTGGCAAACCACCAGAGAGCCGCCACGCCCAGCAGCGTCGCCAGCACGGCCAGAATCAGAATCACACGTTGCGTCCCCAATGGCGCGGCGAGCAGTGCGACCAGCAGACCGGCCAGCGGTTGCGACAAGTTGTTGAGCAGGGTGATCACGCCCACGGTCTTGCCGAAGTCCTGAGGGGGAATGACTCGCTGGCGAATGCTGCGCATGTAAACGTTGAACATCTTGTCGAAGCCGACGATCAGCAGGAAACCCAGCACATAACCCGCCAGGTTCGGGCTCAGGGCGCTGATGAAGGCGCCGGCGGCGAGCATCGAATAGGCAACGCCACCCAGTACGCGCAAGGGCAATACCACCCGGGCGAGGAAAAACAGAATCACGATGGTGGTCACCGCGCCAGCCGCTTGCAGCACGGCGTAGTCGTCCTTGCCGGCGCTGTATTGACCGAGCACCATGGCCGCCGAAGTGGCCAGGGTGACCCCGACAATCAGGTTGACCCCGACTGCCAGGGTGATGATCTTTTTCAGCTCCGCCAGTTCGCGGATATGCCTGAAAGCGATGCGCAGAGGCTGCAGCCAGATGTCCTGATGCTGCTCGAACACCTCCAGGGTGATACGGCTGAAACGTTGCCACACCAGCATGCTGAGGTCGGCCAGCAGGAACAGTCCGGCCACCCACAGCACCACCCAGTGCCAGGCCGAAACCTCCAGCAGCAATGCCGCCACCAAGGGCCCCAGAACCAGTCCGGTCTGGTCGGCTATCTGCGAGTAGGAAAGGGTTTTGGTGTAGCTGTAGTGTTGGAAGATATGCGGCATCAGCACTTCGCGGGCCATGATGCCCTGAGTCGTCAGCACGCCGCACAGCGCTGACAGCACCACCAGCCATGCGATACCGCCGAAGACGGCATAAAGCCCTACTGCCAGCACGCAGAGCAGCGCCCGGTAGACCTGACTGATGTGCAGGATTCTGATGGGCGAGAACTTGTCGCACAGGGCCCCGCACAGCGGAAACGCGAGAAAGCGAGGCAGCGACTCGACGAAGAATGCGAGCCCCGCCCAGGACGCGCTGTTGGTGGTCTGGAATACCACCAACGGCACGATGAACAACAGGATCTGATCCGCCAGCCGCGACAGGAACAGCGAGATGAAAAAAGCCAGGTAATCCTTACGCATGATGACACTCCTGTGGGTGGGCGGCCTGGCGGGGCTGCCGCAACATCAGTAAGCCGAGCCCGAGCTGTCGTTGAGGTTATGTCGCTCGTCGCCACGCAGGGGCGGGTTGAACACGCTGACCAGAATCAGATCCTGTTCCTTGCCCCCGCGCAGATAATGGCGATCGTGCTGGTCGAGCACATACACATCGCCAGGCCGAATCGGGTAGATATTTCCCTGCATATCTTCGACTTCGCCTTCCCCGGCAATGCAATAGCACGCCTCCAGATGATTGCGATAGTGCAACAGCGATTCGGTGCCGGCGCGGACCACGGTGTGACACAGGGTAAAACCCATGGCATCGCGTTCGGTGAGCAGGCGATGGCTGGTGCCGGCGCCCCATTCGACGAAGTACGGGGTTTTTTCTACTTCGGATTTGTTGCGAATGAACATGTGAGCCTCTCTGAGAAAGTCGATAGTGAAAAACGGTCAGGCCGGTTCGGCGCCGGCATTGGTGGCGCGCAGGAGGGCCTCGCCCCAAGCCAGCATTGCGTCGCTCCAGACCAGATCGCGGTGCGCGGCGATGGCCTGGACATCTCGCCAGTGACGCTGGAGCGGGTTGCCGGCCACCAGCGACGAAGCGCCGAGCCGTTCCACCAGACGCCGTACCGCTTGCACGCATTGCTGTGCCAGATAGGCCCGGTCGCGCTTGAGCTGTAACACCTGCCCGGCGTCCAGTGGGCGATCCTGAATACCTGCTTCATGCAGTCGGGAAACCAGCGATTCATACAACAGCCCGGCGCTGTACAACTGCGCCGCCGAGTGAGCTGTCTGCTCGGCGATCCGTGGATCGCTCGCCAGGGCCGATCCGGCGAGCGCCGCCACATACGCGGCATGGGCACCTTCGGCGCAACCCAGCAGCGGGCCAATGATCGAGGTCGTGAGGTAGGGCACCAACGGCGCATGGTCGATGTAGTCGGTGGCGGACGAAGGCGGATGCCGGGCAAACACCTCGTGCAGGGCGAACACCCGTTCGTGGGGCACCAGTAACTGGTGGGTCAGTACATCGTGGGAACCGGTCGCCGCCATGCCACAGCTGTCCCAACTGTCGAGCCGCTGAACTTCATCCGCAGCAACCAGCAGCAGGAAGCGCGGGGCCTGTTCGGCCTCCGGGTGATTCGGGCAGGGGGCATTGAGCATCATCCAGGTGGCGTCTTCGATACCCGAGCTGAAGCGCCATCGCCCGTTGACCCGAATACCGCCGGCCTCCCACGATAACCGGCTGTCGGCGCTGGCGGATGCCGAGGCGAACAATTGCCGGGGGCCCTCGGCGTACAACTGATCCTGACAGGTCGGTGGCAGGCGCCGGGCAATGCAGGCGTGGCCGCCCACCAGGGCCAGCATCCAGCCCGTGGAGGCACAGGCTCTGGCGGCGATGCGCGCGCTTTCCACAAGCGTTGGCCAGTGCCCACTGCGGGTGACCGGTGCACGTGGCGAGAGCAGGTCCAGCCAGTCGCCGGCGAACAGTTCGCTGAAGGTGCTGCTGCTCAAACGGCGGTTTTTTTCCGCCGCCGCTGCGCGTTCGCGCCAGGCCGGAAGGTGCTCCACGGCCCGTTGGCACAGGGTAGGTGATGCGGCGTGGTAGAACGCTTGTCCGGTGCAATCAATCATCGCCTGACTCCGCGGCAGCGTCGTGGGGCGCTGACAGGTTGCCAAGGCGCGCCCCTTCAAAACAGAACGCTGCGGGTTGTATCACCGGGCCCAGCAGACCAAGGAAGCGTTCTATTTGTTCCTGATCGTCCGAGGCGACGAATTCGCAGAAATTGCTGCTGCTCCACAGCAAGTGGACATGCTTGAAACGGCCCGAGAGGGCACTGACCAGTTCCTCCAGGGTGACCTGACCGTTCTGCATCTGCTCGAGCATTTGCTGGCGTTTCCAGCGGATCTCTTCCTCGCTGAAGTAGCGGGTCTTGAACACCTCGTCCTTAATCTGCTCGCGCCGCAGGTATTCCTGCGGGTCGGGGTGGTTGAGCTTCTCCAGGAAAAACACCAGACCCCCAGGCTTGAGAAACTGCTTGATATGGGCGATTTGCCGCTCGCGATCGCGGGTATAGAACTGGAACGCGGCCATTTCATAAATGAAATCGAATCCCTGGGCGAAGCGTTCGTATTCGGGGCTTTGCAGCAGGGCCGGGCTGACTTTGAAGACCGATTGCGGATAGAACAGCGACAGTGCAGGGTCTGCATGCCGATCGAACGAAATCCGGTTGGCCTGGTTGGGCGAAGAGGTGAAGCTGCGGATCAGGCCCTGCGAGTGGCCGGCCAGCGCACGGCCATTGCTGCCATCGAAAGCGTCCACCTCGAACAGGCTGAAGGTCTGGTCGGCGCTTCGGGTGTTGGTGCGGGCCAGGTGGGTCAGGGCCACGCCGATCCTCGACAGTTCTTCGAGGATGTACGGCACGCTGGCCAGAAAGTGCGAGAACAAAGGACCCGCACCTTTGATCAGACGATCGTGGTAGTCGAGGATCTGTGGGTCTTTGATCTCCGACGTCAAGTGGCTGTGCAGAGACTGCAAGGGCACCTGACTGGCGCCCGTGGCCAGACTGTGGAAGTGCCCGGCCAGTTTCAGCATGGCGCTTTGTTGCAGGTTCCGGTCCAGACTGATGTCATCCAGTGGCGGCTGCGGACAAGTGTTCATGGGGTAGCTCCTGCTGTCAGATCAGTCCTTTGGCGGTGAACTTGCCCGAGTCGGTTTTCGGCAAGGCTTCGAGAAATACGCACTGGGTCGGCACCATGTGCCAGTCCAGGCGGGTCTTGCAGTAATCGAGCAGGGCCTGTTCGCTGGTCTCGCGATGGTCGATGTCAAGTACGATGCAGGCCTTGGGTACGTGCCCGGCGGATTCGTCGGCGACCGGTACCACCAGCACTTCGGCGACGGCCGGATGCGAGGCCAGGCACTGCTCGATTTCCCGCGGGTTGACGTTCCAGATGTTGCGCGCGAACACGTCATCCTTGCGCGCCACGTAGTAGAGGTAACCGTCCGCGTCTCGTTTGAACAGATCGCCGGTGCGGTACAACCGCGAATGGCCGAACACATCGTGGACGAAGGCCTTTGCATTGGCCTCGGGCATGTTCCAGTACTCAAGCATCAGGTAGTCACTGGTCACCAACAGTTCGCCGACCTGCCCAGGTTCGTCGATGGCCCTACCCTGTTCGTCGACCAGATACAGGCTGACGCCGGGCAGGGGTTTGCCCACCGACGTCGGGCGGCGGTCGATCTCTTCAGGGGGAAGGTAACTGACGCGCTTGCACTCGGTGAGCCCGTAGTTGGAAAAGATTTGGACTTGCGGCAGTGCCTGGCGGATCCGCTGGATATGCCGGGTGTGCAGGGCCTGACCGCTGCTGGAGATATAGCGCAGCCTCGGAACCCTTGTCTGCCACTGCGAGCCGGTATTGGCCAGCAGGAAAAACACCGGGGGAAACACGTGCATGGCGGTGACGGATTCGCGCTCGACTACCCTGAGGACATCTTCGGCGCTGCTGGCGGGACGACTTTCGATGACGCTGGTGGCGCCGGCGAACAGCGGCATCATCACGTTGTAGACGCCGTAGTCGGAGGCTAGCGTCGAGTAGCTGAGGATGCGGTCGTCGGGGGTGTTCTGCAGGTAAGTGGTCACCCGGCGGGAGGCCGCCAGCATGATCCGGTGATTGACCAGCACGCCTTTGGGATTGAAGGTCGAACCCGAGGTATAGAAGATCGAGGTGGGACGTTCCGGATGCGCCTCCAGTGGGGCGGTGACCGAGGTATTTTGTGCTTGGTGCGCGGTAAGGGCATCGGCCAGCGGGATGATCTTTGGTGTAGCGTCGGGGGCGGGAACGGTCAGCAGGACCAGGTCCAGTCCGGCGGACTCGATCAGTCCGGGCAGGTCGTCGGTGCAATCGGTGATCAGCACCCGGGCGCCCGAATGCTTGAGCTGATGAATCAGCTTTGCGCGACTCAACGTGTGATGGGTGGCGGCAGTGATCGCCCCGGCTTGAAGCACCCCGAGGTAGACGGCGATCAGCTCGACGGAGATGGCCGAATACAGTCCAACGCGTTCGCCCGGGGCGACTCCCAGGTTCGGTAGCAGAGTGGCGATGGCGTCCGCTCGTTGCTGCAGTTGCTGATAAGAGGTCGCGGCGCCATCCAGAACAATGGCCGGTTTGGTCGGGTATTGGCGGGCGTTATCGGCGATGACCTGATGAAAAAGTTGCATGGCTCAATATCCTTTCAAGCACAACTTCGGGGAGTTAATGGCGTTTTTTTGCGCACACCGAAACATAGGTGCCTTGCCAGGTGTAAGGGTCGATCGGCAAGTTTTCAGAGTTGCTCAATGGCCAACTCTGTTTATCGAAAAACTTATTGAAGGCGTAAATATCAAAATCACCCAGCCAGGCATCAAAGAAACCTTCGCTGTCTTGAATGGATAATCCGGCTTCCTTGTCCCAGATGAAAGGCTCACCGCTTGCCTGGAAGTAACGAGTCAGGTCGGATAACAGATCGAGAAATATATAACCGCCTGGTTTTACAGCGCTGATGATCTTGGGCATCACGATGCGAAGTTCTTCCTGATTGAAGAAGTGCAACACCTCGGAACAGACGAGTACATCGTAAGTTGCAGGGGCGGGGTCATAGTCGAGGATGTCCGCCTGCTGAAAGTCGAGCTCGCGTAACCACGGATTGTGCCTGCGACTCTGAATCGTGCTGTCGACCATGTCGACACCGCTGAGGCTGTAGCCCTTGCGGGCAAGGGCCGTGAGGTTGCGACCGTCGCCGCAACCCAATTCCAGTGCGCAACCCGGGCCGTCGGGTAGACTGGCCAGAAATTGTTTGAACTCATCGCGCAACTCACCGAACAGGGTGCCGTTGTCGCAAGCGCTGTATTCCCTGTCATACCATTCTTTCAGGACGGAACTGTTCACTACTTTCATAGTTATTCTCTGGCATCGATAGATGTGCCACGCAGGAAAACGCGCTGGGTAAAAGCGTGCGATCAATTGATCAGGCTGGGGGCGGGAAATATGAAGTATTTATGAAGGAGGGAGAATGTAACTGGCGGAAGCAAGGCATGCTGAAACTCCATTTCATTATTTTTTTGAGAGCGTCCATGGTTATCGGAAATTGCAAGTTGCTCGATAACGGAGGGGATATTTCCATCGCGTGGCTGGCGCTGTCAAGGCGAACTACGGCAGGGTGTGAGTTATTTTTGTCACAAGTTGGTGACCATCAAAGTTACAGTCTCCACAGATCACGATTTTATTTGCTCGGCAAAAACCGTTCGGCTGCGAACCCGGCGTGATCCGGCCGCATGGGTTATACCTGAAACGCTCTCTTCGCCGCAGTCAGGAGAAACCGATGAAAACTTCCGGTCCCAGTCCCGTCATCACCATCGCCGAGCAGCCAGGCTGCCTGCTTGTGAAATTCCACGGCATACAAGTCGCCGCCTCGGCCCGAGCACTGGTGCTGCTCGAAGCCAATTACCCGCCGGTCTACTACATCCCGCGCGAGGACATCGACGAGAAGTACTTCGCCCGCACCGACCACACCACCTACTGCCCGTACAAGGGAGACGCCAACTATTTCAGTCTGCAAGTCCCAGGGCATGAAGGGGCGAACGCGGTGTGGACGTACGAACATCCGAAGATTTCGGTCAGCCAGATCAAGGACTACGTGGCGTTCTATCCCGATCAGGTGAAATTTGAATTGCTGGAGGCGGAGGTCTGAAATTCCGCAGGATGGCGAGGGCATTGCGCCCCCGCCACACGCCGATCAATCAGTTCTTGTCCAGATCGATATTCTTCGTCTCACGCAGACAGATCATTCCCACCACCAGGCTCACCCCGGTAATCAGCACCGGGTACCACAGCCCGTAGAAAATATCCCCGGTGTACACCACCAGCGCGAACGACACGGTCGGCAGGAAACCGCCGAACCAGCCGTTGCCGATGTGATACGGCAGGGACATCGAGGTGTAGCGGATGCGGGTCGGGAACAGTTCGACCATCAGCGCCGCGAGCGGGCCGTAGCACATGGCGGAGATGATGATCAGGCCGACGATCAGGGCAACGATCATCGGTTTGTTGATCTGCTGCAGGTCAGCCTGTTGCGGGTAGCCGGCGAGGGTGATGGCGCCGCGCAGTGCCGCCTCGTCGAAACCGTCGAGCTTCACATCGCCGACGCTCACCTGCACCGCGCTGCCCGCCGGAGCGGCGACGCTGGAGTAGGGCAGGCCCTGCTTGACCAGGAAGGTCTTGACCTTGTCGCACGGGCTGTCGAATTTGGCCTTGCCCACCGGATCGAACTGGAAGGTGCAGGTCGCCGGGTCTGCCACCACGGTGATCGGTGCCTGCTGGCTGGCGTGGTCGATGGCCGGGTTGGCGTAGTGGGCCAGGGATTTGAAGATCGGAAAGTACAGCGCCGTGGCCAGCAGCAGGCCGAGCATCAGCACCGGTTTGCGTCCGACTTTGTCCGACAGCCAGCCGAAAATGATGAAGAACGGCGCGCCGATCACCACGCTGATGATCAGCAGACTGTTGGCCACCGCCGGGTCCATTTTCAGGAACTGGGTGAGGAAGAACAGCACGTAGAACTGCGCCGCATAAAAGGTCACCGCCTGGCCGGCGTTGATGCTGAACAGCGCGATCAGCACGACCTTGAGGTTTTCCCATTTACCGAAGGATTCGCGGATCGGCGCCTTGCTGGTCTTGCCTTCCTCTTTCATTTTCAGATAGGCCGGCGACTCGTGCAGGCTCAGGCGAATCCAGGTGGAAATGCCCAGCAGCACGATCGACAGCAGGAACGGAATACGCCAGCCCCAGACTTCGAACTGATCGCCAGTGAAGTAGCGGCAGCCGAGCACCACCAGCAGCGACAGCAGCAGACCGAGGGTCGCGGTGGATTGAATCCAGCTGGTGTGGAAACCGCGCTTGCCGATCGGCGCGTGTTCCGCCACGTAAGTCGCAGCGCCGCCGTATTCGCCGCCGAGGGCCAGGCCCTGCAGCATGCGCAGTATCACCAGAATGATCGGCGCGGCGATGCCGATGCTGGCGTAAGTCGGCAGCAAGCCCACGGCGAATGTCGCCACACCCATCAGGATGATGGTCGCGAGGAAGGTGTATTTGCGCCCGATCATGTCCCCCAACCGACCGAACACCAGCGCCCCGAACGGCCGCACGATGAAGCCTGCGGCAAACGCCATCAGCGCGAAGATGAACGCGGTGGTGTCGTTGACCCCGGCGAAAAACTGTTTGCTGATGACCGCCGCCAGGGCGCCGTAAAGAAAGAAGTCATACCACTCGAATACCGTCCCCAGGGACGAGGCGAAGATGACCTTTCGGGTATCGGGGCTGGCGTCCGTGCTGCGCACGGCGTCCAGAGGCTGAACGTGTTCTGACATATCGGTATCCCTCACAGTGATTGTTTTTGTTGTTTCCACTGTCGGCGCCGGCCTTCTGGGCGTGCGCCGCTGTTCCTTTGGTCAAGAGAGTGCGGTCAGTGCTTTTTCTTCGGCGGGAAAACTCCGGGCGGTTGGGTTGAGAATCAGCTGTGCCGCTTTTTCAGCAATCATCAGCGTAGGCGAACAAGTGTTACCCGAGGTAATGCGCGGCATGATCGACGCATCGGCAATCCGCAGCCCCGGCACGCCGTGCACTCGCAATTGCGCATCGACCACCGCGTCCGCGTCGTTACCCATGCGACAGGTACCGACCGGGTGGAAAATCGTCGTGCCGATCTTCGCCGCCGCTTCGTGCAGTTGCTCTTCGGTCTGCAGGCTGGCGCCGGGCAGGTATTCCACCGGATTGAAGGCTTGCAGGGCCGGGGCGCTGACGATACGCCGGGTCAGGCGAATCGCATCGGCGGCCACGCGCAGGTCTTCGGGATGGCTGAGGTAATTGGGTTGAATCAGCGGGGCTTCTTGCGGATCGGCTGAGCGGATCTCGACCCGGCCCCGGCTCTGCGGCCGTAAATCACACACCGACGCGGTGAACGCGGGGAAGCTGTGCAGCGGTTCACCAAAGCGCTCCAGCGACAGCGGCTGCACGTGATATTCGAGGTTGGCCGAAGTCTGTTCCGGCCCGGAGCGGGCAAATGCGCCCAACTGACTCGGCGCCATCGACAACGGCCCGCTGCGGTCATACAGATAACGCAGGCCCATGCCCATCTTGCCCCACACGCTGCCGGCGATCTGGTTGAGGGTGCGGGCGTTTTCCAGTTTGTAGATCAGCCGCAGTTGCAGGTGGTCCTGCAGGTTGCCGCCGACGCCCGGCAGCTCATGCACCACGCCGATGCCGAGCTTTTCCAGCAGCGGACGCGGGCCGATTCCGGAGCGTTGCAGAATGCTCGGCGAGCCCACGGAGCCTGCGCACAACACGATCTCCTTGCGCGCCTTGAAGCTCTTTTGTTGACCCTGCCAACGGGCGCTGACCTTCGAGGCGCGACCGTCTTCGAATAGAACGCGATCCACCTCGACGTCGGTCAATACCGTGAGATTGGCCCGATCACGAATCGGCTTCAGAAACGCCTTCGCCGCATTCCAGCGCACCCCGGCCTTCTGGTTCACCTGAAAGTAACCGCAACCCTCGTTGTCGCCCTGGTTGAAGTCATCGATGCTGGCGATGCCGCTTTGCTCGGCAGCGCTGCGGAACGCATCGAGAATCGGCCACGACAGGCGCTGGCGTTCGACTCGCCACTCACCCTTGTCGCCATGAAAATCCGCCGCACCGGCGAAGTGGTTTTCGCTCTGCTTGAACAGCGGCAGCACGTCATTCCAGGCCCAGCCCGGATTGCCCTCGGCAGCCCAGCCGTCATAGTCGTTGGCCTGGCCGCGCATGTAGATCATGCCGTTGATCGACGAACAGCCGCCCAGCACCTTGCCGCGCGGATAACTCAGCGCGCGGCCATTGAGGCCCGGTTGCTCTTCAGTCTTGAAGCACCAGTCGGTGCGCGGGTTGCCGATGCAGAACAGGTAACCCACGGGGATGTGAATCCACGGATAGTTGTCGCGCCCGCCGGCCTCCAGCAACAGCACGCGCTGCTGCGGATCCGCCGACAGTCGATTGGCCAGCAAACACCCGGCCGGCCCGGCGCCGACCACGATGTAATCGAATTCATCGAGGGAAGTCTGCATTCCCTGACCTCGCTTATTGTTTTTGTTGTCAGTCATCCTAGTTGTTAGCTTTCGTCAAAAGAATGTTAGTTTTTGCGCAGCCGCTGTGCGTTTTCAAACAGCGCTTCCTGACGATAGCCGACAAGGACAAGCCATGTTCGACTGGAACGACCTGCGGTTCTTTCTCGAGTTGCAACGCAGCGGCCGCTTGCTCACGGCTGCCCGCCGCCTGAACACCACGCACGCCACCGTCGCCCGGCATATCGAAGCCATCGAAAAAAGCCTCGGCACCGCGCTGTTCGTCCAGCACGCCCAAGGCTACGAAATGACCCCGGCGGGGGAGGCGCTGCTCAAACATGCCGAAGCCATGGAAAACGTCGCGCTGTTGGCCCAGGAAGAAATCACCCAATCCACGGCACCGCTGGGCAAGATCCGCGTTGGTGTCACCGAAGGCCTGGGCATCATGTTTCTCGCCAGTCGCATGATCGGGTTGTTCGAGCGCTATCCGGGGCTGGAAGTGGAACTGGTGGCTGTGCCGCGTTTCGTCAGCATCCTCAACCGTGAGGCGGAAATCAGCATTCACCTGGAACGGCCGGCGGCGGACATGCTGGTCACCCGCAAACTCACCGATTACCGGCTTGCGCTTTATGCAAGCCAAAGCTATCTGGATAGCGCACCGCCGCTGCGCAGTCGCGAAGATCTTGGACGGCACGCGTGGATCGGTTATGTCGATGATCTGCTGTTCAGTCAGGAGCTGATGTTTCTCAACAGCTTCTGTCGCAATCCGCGGGTGGTGTTTCACAGTACCAGCGTGATCGCCCAGCAACAGGCGGCGCGCTCGGGGCTTGGGATTGCGGTGCTGCCTTGTTACATGGCCGCGTCGGATCCGGATCTGGTGGCGCTGCTTCCGGATGAGAGCATCGAGCGCAGTTACTGGATCAGTACGCGGCGGGAGTTGCACAAGTCGGTGCGGTTGCGGGTGGTTTGGGATTACGTCGTGGGTTTGTGTGAAGGCGAGCGCGAGTTGTTGATGGGGCAGTAACGGACGGCTGTTTCATGCAACTAAAACGCCAGGCAAAAGGTCATTCGATTTGCGGAGGTTGAGTCATCTCGCAGAACCTCGACAATGAAGACGTTACCCGTGGCCACTCACCTCGATCGCCGCAATAACCTGTCCCTCGACAGCCTGAATTTCTTCCTCGCCGACGTGCGTGACGGGCTCGGTCCCTATTTGGCGATTTACCTGTTGGCGGTTCACCACTGGGAGCCGGCGAGCATTGGTCTGGTCATGACCATTGCCGGGATCGCTGCGCTCATCACGCAGACCCCGGCAGGCGCGCTGGTCGACAGCACACGCTTCAAACGGGCGCTGATAGCGATTGCTGCGCTGGTGGTCACCGGAAGCTGTCTGCTGCTGCCGTTCGTGACGTCGTTCAGCCTGGTGGCGGTGACGCAAGCCATCAGTGCCGTCGCCGCTTCGATCTTCGCGCCAGCCATTTGCGCGATCACCCTTGGCATTACCGGGCCTCGCGCGTTTACGCGAAGAACCGGGCGCAACGAAACCTTCAACCACGCCGGCAACGCTTGCGCCGCGTTGTTGGCTGGTTTGTCCGCGTACCTGTTCGGCCCGGTCGCGGTGTTTTATCTGATGGCAGTCATGGCGCTGGCCAGTGTGATTGCCGTCTCGTTCGTATTGGCCGACGCGATTGACCACGATCTCGCCCGAGGTCTGGAGCCCAGCGAAACGGGGCAGGGCAAGCAGCCTTCGGGGCTTTCCGTGTTGCTCACCAACAGACCGCTGCTGATGTTCGCGATTTGCTGCGCGCTGTTTCATCTGGCAAACGCGGCGATGTTGCCGCTGGTGAGTCAGAAACTGGCGCAGGCCAATCTGCAGATGGCCACGCCGCTTACGTCCGCCTGCATCGTCGCGGCGCAACTGGTGATGGTCCCGGTTGCACTGCTGGTGGGGGCGAAAGCGGATCTGTGGGGACGCAAGCCGTTGTTGCTGGCAGGGTTCCTGATCCTGCCATTGCGCGGCGTGTTGTATGTGCTGTCGAACGATCCGTGGTGGCTGGTTTCGGTGCAGTTGCTCGATGGCATCGGCGCGGGGATTTTCGGCGCGCTGTTTCCGGTGGTGGTGAAAGACCTGACGCTGGGCACCGGGCATTTCAATGTCAGCCTTGGGGCGATTTCGACGGTGTTTGGTCTGGGGGCTGCGCTGAGCAACAGCCTTGCGGGGATTGTGGTTCAGGAGGCGGGATACAGCGCTGCGTTCCTGACCTTGGCGGGGGTAGCGATGGCGGCGCTGGTGCTGCTTTGGGTGGCGGTGCCGGAGACGGTGTCGCGCTCCAATACCGAATCAAAGGCATTGCACAGCAAGGCGCCACCGATGGTTGCGCCATGACTCAACGGTCGCAAGACTTGTTCAACCGGCGGGAATCGACAGCGTCGCCCTCAGACCGCCCTCGACCCGGTTTTCCAGTGTGATTCGCCCGCCCAGACGGGTCGCGATGGTATGGACGATGGTCAGCCCCAGCCCCGCACCTTGGGGATTGCCCCGGCTGTAGAACCGTTCGAACAACCGCGCTCGATCCGCTTCATCGATTCCCGGCCCCTGATCTTCAACGCTCAAATGGTAGAAGCCGTCGGCCTGGGTCAATTGCACGCCGATCACGCCCTGTTCGGGAGAGAAATTGGCAGCGTTGGTGATCAGGTTGTTCAGGGCGATGTCGATGGCGGCAGCATCGGTGAGGGCATTGAAGGAGGGGGCGCTGACGTCGAAGGCCAGTTCCAGATGTTTGCTCAACAGCCACGGCGTCAGTTGCACCAGACTGTTGCGTACGATTTCACCGAGATCGATGCGTTTGTTGGCAGGCGCCTTGGCCTCTGGTTCGAGGCGGGCCATGGTCAGCAACTGATTGACCAGGCGGCTGGTGCGATCCACCCCGGCGATCAAAAACTCGAGTGACTCGCGCCGCTCCTGTTCAGTGCCGGCCTCCAGCAGGTTTTGCGCATGGACACGCAGTACCGCCAATGGCGTGCGCATTTCGTGGGCGGCGTCGGCGATGAAGCGCCGTTCACGGCCCAGCACTTCCTGGATCTGCGCGAGCATGCGGTTGAGCGCGGCCTGCATCGGTTCCAGCTCGCTGGGCAGGGGTGTCAATTGCAGCGGTTCGAGGGAGCCACTGTGGCGGGCGCGCAGGGTTGCGGCCATGTTGGCCAAGGGTTTGAGACCCCAACCGATGGCCAGCCAGATCATCGCGGCAAGGACGAGGCTGCCGATCACGTTCGGCCATAGTGTGTGGCGGACGATCCGGTCAACCAGATCCGCTCGCACGTCGCCACGTTCGCCCACCCAGATGCGCAGCCCGTTCTGTTTGTCTTCCAGGATAAAGGCCCGCCAGTGGCGCTTGTTCAGATCCTCCACGTCGCTGAAGCCAGGCTGGATCGGCGGCGTGCTGAAGGAGGGCGCGCTGGCGGTATGCACCAGGACCTCGCCCTTGGTATTCCAGACCTGAAAGGCGAGTTTTCTTTCGTAGGGGTGGCCGTCACCTTTTGGCACAGCTTCAGCCAATGCCGAGTTGAACGCCCGATACAGATCCGCGTGTTCCTGCCCCGGCAACGGCATGCGCATCACGCCTTGCAGCAGACGCGCATTCTGCGCCAGTTGCGCGTCGTAGACTTCGGCGATTTCGTGGTTGCTGTCGTGCAGGTTGAACAGGCTGAGCACTGTCAGCCCGGCAAGCATCAGGCCGATGATCAGGGTCAGGGTACGGCGTCGGATCGAGGTCATCGACGCTCCTCCACCAGATAACCCACACCGCGGATGGTGCGGATCAGGTCGGTGGAGAATTTCTTGCGCAGGTGGTGGATGTGCACTTCCAGGGTGTTGCTTTCGGCTTCTTCGTTCCAGCCGTAGAGCAGTTGCGTCAAGTGATCGCGGGTCATGACCCGGCCGGGTGGCGACAACAGTTCATGCAGCAGCTGATATTCCTTGGGCGTGAGTATCACCGGCTGGCCCAGATAGCTGACTTGCTGGGTGCCGGGGTTGAGGCTGATGCCGGCGTGTTCGATCAGCATCTGCGCGCGTCCGGCACTGCGTCGCAGCAGGGCGCGCAGGCGGGCCTTGAGCTCGGCCAGGTCGAAGGGCTTGATCAGGTAGTCGTCGGCGCCGGCGTCCAGTCCCGCGATGCGGTCTTCCGTGGCATCGCGTGCGGTGAGGATCAGCACCGGCAGGTTCGAGCCACTGGCGCGCAGACGGCGTAACACTTCGAGACCGTCCATGCGTGGCAGGCCGAGATCGAGCACCGCCAGGTCAAAGGTCTCGCTGAGCAGGGCGTGCAGGGCGCTGCTGCCGTCCTTGAGCCAGTCGACGGTGTAGCCCTCGCGCCCCAGCGCCTGATGAATGCCCTCGCCAAGGGCCTCGTCATCTTCGATCAGTAATAAACGCACACGAACCCCTGTCAGTCGAGTTTCTTGTTCACGTCCACCAGCAACGCGGCGATCTCTTTGCGGCGCCCGGCGTCCGCACTTTCCCTGCCCGGACGGGGAGCGGCCTGCTGGGCTTTTTGCAGCGCTGCCCTGGCTTCAGCGTAGCGTTTCTGACGGTAGAGGTGGTCGCCCCAGAAGTACAGGCTGTCGATGCCGTCGGGGTTGAGTTGCAAAGCCTGTTTGAGCAGTTGTTCGGCTTTGTCGCTGTCGCCGAAACCGATCGGCCAGCCCGGTACCCGGTCGTACAGCGCGGCAAGGCTGGTGTAGGCCGAACCCTGCAATGCCTTGGGGTCGAGGGTCAGGGATTTTTCCAGATCGGCTTTGGCGTCCTTGGCTTTGCCCAGGGCCCCGAGCCCGCCCTCGGCACCGGCCCAACTGCTGGTGACGATGCCTTTCCAGATCCAGGCCTCGGCGACGGCCGGACGTTCCGTGGCGAAGTGCGTTGCCTGGACGGCCAACTGTTCAAATGCAGCGGCGCGCTGTTTTTCCGGTGTTTCGTACTGGATGTGCGCCCAGCTCTGCTGGATGCTGTTGAGGCGTTGTTGATCGGCAGCGTCCAGCGCCCAGGCACTTTGACTGAGGGCGCCCAGCAGCAAACAGGCGAGAATTTTTTTCATGGTTTCGGCGTCTCGTTTTCAGGTTTTTCACTCAGGCGACGGATCAACGGCAATTGCTTGCGCAGACCGCGATCCACCAGATTGGGCAGCAGGCTGTTGAGGCGTACGAAGAAGCGCTCCGGCCAGCCCAGATAGAGGTCGCGGCGATCACCGGCAATCGCATGGATCACGGCGGCGGCGACGGCCTGCGGATCGTCGACGCTGGCTTTGAGTGCATCGTTCAATGCCTGCGCAGCGGCACTGTTCATGCTGGTGCGGGTGGCGCGCGGTGCGACATACAGCACGCCGACCCGGGTGTCCGCCAGTTCCCGGCGCAAGGCCTCGGAAAATCCGCGCAAGGCAAACTTGGTTGCGCAATAACTGGCATAACCGGGATAGCCGATTGAACCGTAGGTAGAGCCGACATTGACCACCATGGCGCTGTCGGCCTGCTTGAGCAGCGGTAGCAACAGTTTGGTCAGGCAGATCGGCGCACTGATGTTCACCGCCAGCATGGCGTTGATGTCGCTGTCGTCGAGCTGTTCCAGCATTGCGAAGTGATTGACCCCGGCGGCGTTGATCAGCAGGTTGATGCCGCCGATGGCCTCGGCGGCGGCCAGCACCTTGCGCCGGTCGCTGAGGAATGTCAGGTCGGCAGCGACCCAGCACAGATTCTGTGGGTAAAGATCGAGCAACGGGCGCAGCGATTCCTGATGTCGCGCCACCGCCAGGACTTGCGCACCGGCGGCGCACAGGGCACGGGTGATGGCCAGTCCGATGCCACCACTGGCACCGGTCAGCACCACACGGGCTTCATGCAGCTGCATGTTGAACCTCCGTGTCACGGGGCAGGCTTCGGAACATGTCGGTGTAGAGCCGATAGACGACTTTCGAGGCATGAATCACCGCCGCCTGATCGGCCGGATCTTCCAGCTGATTCATCAACCGGCGATAGGTGTGCATGTGCTCGATGTCGAGCGAACCGTGGGAGCTGAGATAACTGAACGCCGTTTCGGGCAGCGCCAGTCGTTCGCGAATGCTGCCTGCCGCGTGTGTGGCCAAAGCGATGCTGGTGCCTTCAAGCACATTCACCATGCCGAACAACCCCACCGGGTTGCCCCGGGCGATCAGGTCGTAGAGGAAACTGACCATCAGCTCGATCGGCAACGAAGGCTGACCGTCCCGGACCGCGTCACGATCACCGCCACAAGCGGCGATGTCGTCGAGTACCCATTGCTCATGACCGTATTCGTCCTCGATGTATTCGCACACGGCTTTGCGCAGCCATTCCAGGTGCGTCGGCAGTCGCGCACCACAGGCCATCATCAGCGGTACGGTGTGGCGCACGTGGTAGTAGGCCTGGGCGAGAAACGCGCGATAGCTTTCAAGGCTGACCTTGCCTTGCAGCGCGTCGAGAATCACCGGCAGGTTGAACAACTCGTGGCGTTCCTGTTGTGTGGCTTCTTGCAGGGTGTCGAAAAAACTCATGGTGCCGATTCCTCGGAAAGGACTGATTCAGTGAGCAAGGTGCGGTACTGCGCGACGATCGCATCGCGGCGCGGGCGGCCGTTGGCGGTGAGCAGGCCATTGGCGGCGGTGAAGGGTTGTTTGAGGCGCGTCCAGTGATGCACTTGGGCGTAATCGGGCAATACCTCGTTGGTAGCGGCGACGGCGGCTTCCAGTTGTGCATCGGTGCAATCAGGGCGATGTGGCCAGAGCAGGGCGTGGTTGTGTGGCAAGGCCTCGCCATACACAAAGGCCTGAGCGATGTGATGGCGCTGGGTCAGTTCGGACTCGACCCATTCCGGGTTGACGTTGCGCCCGAAGCTGGTGACGAACTGATGCTTCTTGCGGCCCTTGAGGTAGAGAAAACCTTCCGGATCGAATTCGCCCAGATCACCGCTGGGCCACCATTCATCACTGAATGCCGGTTCGCCCAGGTAACCGATCAGTGTCGAGCCCTTGATCAACACCTCTCCGTCTTCGGCAAGGCGTACGTCGAGATGGGGCAGGGGCCGGCCGACACTGCCCGGACGCCGAGCCCCGGGCCGGTTGAGGCAGACCACCGAGGCGCACTCGGACAGGCCGTAGCCTTCGTAGACCGGCAGGCCGACCCGTTGCGCGCGGTGCAGCAGATCCTCGGAAACCCGTGCGCCACCGACGGCGGCAAAACGCAGCGATTGCGGATCGAAGGCTTTCTGTTCGGCAGCGCTGACCAACAGCAAAAGCAATTGCGGCACCAGGATCAGACTCTCGGGCGCCCGGTGGGCCAGGCAGCCGAGCAAGCGCGGCAGGTCGACGCCGCTGGCGCCCTGGATGCCCAGGGTTTTCTGGCTCGGCACGCTCAACGTCGCGCCGGCGTACAGGGCCGCGTAACAGCCAAGGTTTTCCAGCAGGATCGCCAGCGGCAGCAACGCCACGTGATGTTGAGGGGCTGTGGGTTTGCTGGATTCTTCCAGCTCCCGAGCGACCCGCAGCAGACTGTCCGCGCTCAGGCACACGCCCTTCGGTGTACCGGTGGTGCCGGAAGTAAACGTCAGTTTGGCAGTGCCGGCCGGCAGGCGGTTCGGGCCTTCAAAAGCGCGGCACCAGAATTCACCGCGTTGTTCATAACCGGCGGCGAGCAGTTCGCTCTCCAACTCCGGTTCAGCGATCACCCGTTCGGCCTGGCTTTGTTCCAGACAATGGGCTCGCTGCGCGGAGCTGAAAAAGGGCGGCAGCGTCACGCAGGCCAAGCCTTCAAACAACGCCGCCAGATCCCAGAGTATGGCCTCGACGCCGTTTTCCAGTGCCAGGGCAATAACCTTCACGTTTTCATCGCGCAAGCGCTGCTGGCGGTACATCACTTCGGCGTACAGCGTCGTGTAGCTGATTTTCAGCGAGTCCCCCCACAACGCCAGGGCGTTGTCATTGCGCCCCGCGTGGCTGCGCAGGGTTTCCTGAAATCGTTGACGTTCAAGCGACATGGCAGGCTCCCTCAACGGATGTCGGCAATCCCAGCCGGCTGAACAGACCGATGTTGCGCAGATGGATAAAGCCGGCGCGGATATTGCCGACATGTACCCAGGGTTTGCTTTCGTAGTAACTGCCCCAGTGGTGACGGTCATCGCCCAGCCGTTCCGGGTCAGCGGTGCACAGCGTCACCGGTTTCAGACCCAGGCGATGGAAGCTGTTGACCAGCCCGATATTGCCGGTGAATGTCACCCACTCCAGACCGCCCATGGCCAGCAGGTAAGTGATTGCAATGATGCTCAGGCGCGCGCTGCCGGTGTCGCTGGCAGCAAGGTTGCCGACCTCGACAATGCCGCCACGATCCACCGGACGGTCGGCCGCCGCGCTGATCAACGGCTCGATCGGCTCATCCAGGTAGCGTTCGAGAAACAGCGATTCAAGATGCGCGCGGCGTACGCCGGCCACCGCGCACAGGTCGCCGGAGTCGTTGTGCACGCCAAACAGTTCGGGCATGAAATGACGAATATCGGCGCCATGGGCCTTGCGAAAACGCTGTTGAATGAACGCTTCGAACGGTGCCCGCTGAGCGTCGCCCGGCAGCGAGCTGGACAATCGCATCAGTGTTTCGGCATGGCCGAAGTGCAGGGGCAGGGGGATGTTCCAGTCAGAATCGGGCATGGGCTGAACGCCTCCCTCAATAGGTTTGAGTGGAGTATCCGGACCATTTCTTAACGAAGTCTGAAGGTGAAAAAAGGTTAACGAAACCGTTGATCTTCAGACTGTCTTAAGACTTTCAGGGCAGGGTAACGCCGTCGGTTCGCCCGGCAACCGGATCGAAACGGCCGAACGAGTCGGCCGTCGCTCACAACAATCACGAGGCACCTATGACCCACGACATGGCCGCACCCCGTTATGGAAAACTGTCGATCACATTGCACTGGCTGATGCTGGCGTTGTTCGTCGGCGTATACGCTTGCGTTGAAATCAAAGGCTTCATGCCCAAAGGCAGCGAAGCGCGAGGCCTGTTAATGGGGTTGCACGGGGTGTTTGGCGCGAGCATCTTCGTCATGGTATGGGTCCGCCTCCTCGGACGCCTGTCGCCGCGTCCACCGATTACCCCGAAACCTCCTGCCTGGCAGACCGCAATCGCTCACCTGATGCACTTGGCCCTGTATGTGCTGATGATCGTCACACCGGTGCTGGCCTGGCTGATGCTCGCCGCCGGCGACAAACCCTTTCCGTACTTCGGCTTTCATTTACCGGCGCCGGTGGCGGTCGATCCGGACATGGCCAAACAGATCAAGTATTGGCATGAACTGCTGGGTAGTACGGGCTATTGGCTGATCGGCCTGCACGCGGCGGCGGGACTGTTTCATCACTATTGGGTGCGGGACAACACGCTGCTGCGCATGCTGCCGTCGCGTCAGCGGTGAGTTCGGTGTTGAGTTAAGTGTTCAAGAAGTGAGGACATTTTCATAACGTTTCGGTCAGCGGTTTGACCGTATGGATTGAGCTAACTACGCTGCCCTTCATGGAAGTGTCATCTCGCACGACAAGGAGTGTCGGTTATGCGCGCAGCCGTTCGTTCGCCTTTTATTCTGGGCCTGTTTCTACCCTTGGCATTCAGCGCCATGGCGGCCCAGCCACCCCTCGATCCGCTGGAAACCCTGAACCGCATCAACCGCAACTACAACACCCTCAAGGATGCCTGTCAGGAGCCCGACACCGGTGCTGCTCGCGGGCTCTATTACTGCAGCGGGGTGACGCTGCGAATGGTCAACGACGGGCCGTTCAACCCGTGGGACTACAGCCCTTACGCGATCAAGATCGGCGCGACGTCCTACTCGTGGATCCGCAAGGATCTGAGCACCCGGATCCTCATTCACCCGGCCGGTTTCATCCTGCGCAATCCCACTGATGCGGCGGCGCTGCAATTGCCGGTCAAGGAGCAAGGCTTCACCTGTATCTACGCCTTCGATGGCGGCACCGGGCCCGAGCGCAAGTGGTATGGCTGCGGCTTTTTCGACAGTCGCGAACCGCCGCGCGCCGCTCAGGGAACGATGAACAACAAGAACGCCGCGCTGGCCTATGGCACCTGCGCGGAAGCCGGCGTGACCACCGCCGAGCAGTGGACCAACAAGTACACCGGGTTGATGAAAGGGCCGATCCAGTACGGCCAGTGTTCCTGGAACGCGGAAAAGCCCAGCGACTGGAATGCGATGATCCGCGTCCACGAATCGCGGGTGAACACCACCAACAAAGACCCCTTCGCCTTCAGTGCGCAGGTCAACGAATTCATGTTGAAGAACGCTTCGTCGACTAACGACGGCAGCGAGAACATGAAGTACATCGACGCCTTCATCTACAACGTCAACAGCACGCAGAACTTCGCCACCCGCGGCGATCAGGCGCCGCCGAAACCGGAAAACGGCTTGAACAGCGCGCGCAACTTCCAGAAGAAACTCCAGGCTCAGGGGTACAGCGTGCCGGTCCTGCGGCTGGACTTCACCAAGCCGCCGGAGCAGCGTTTCAGCTACGTTGCGGCGGATCAGGCGATTGATCTGACAGCCGCTGGCAACGGGCAAACCACGCCGGCTCCGGTGCCTCGCTACATTGTTTCGGCCAACTGGGTCGAACGCCACGACCCCGGCACGGGCAAGAACGAGTGGACCCTGAACGTCACGCCCACCGCTCAGGGCAAGGCGATTCAGGCCAGCGATCAGGAGGCTTTGTACAAGGAATTGTTCGCGCTGCGCGGTGCCGACAGCCAGTGGCGCGACAACGAAAAATCCGCCGGCAGCATGCGTCAGCAATTGAGCTGCCTGGTGCAGAACTACCCCGGCAAGACCGAATGGAATCTGGAACCGTTCCGTCCCGTGGTCACCCCTCAGGAAGCGGCGAAGGCCGGTTGTAATCCGCTGCCGGTGAAGGCACCGCAATACATCGCATCTGCCGACTGGGTCAAACGCTACGACCCGGGCACCCGTCAGGATGAATGGACCTTGAGCGTCGTGCCGACCGCCGCCGGACGTGCCTTGCCCAACGAACAGATCGACGTCTTGTACCAGCAGTTATTTGCCCTCAGAGGCGCCGATGGCAACTGGCGCGACAACGAGAAATCCGTCGGCAGCATGCGTCAGCAATTGAACTGCGTACTGGTGAATTACCGCGCCAAGACGCCATGGAATCTTGAACCCTTCCGGCCTGCGCTTTCGGACAACGAGACCCGCTCGGCAGGTTGCAACCCGGTTTCGCGTTAAGCCCGCCCGATGCAGCAGGACGTCGCATCGGGTTGAGCAGGGAAGGTCAGAAGCACCATCAGGGAGAAACACGTCATGAAAGAGCGCTGGAACAGGATCGTCCCGTTACTCGCGGTTCCATTGTTTCTGCACGCGACCTCGGCCAGTGCCGAGTCCTGTGAAGAAACCCTCAAACGCGTTGAAAGCTTGTACAACAAAACTGTTGCCAGTTGCGGAGGAGATCCGGCGTCGGACTGCTCGGGTCTGTTGATCCGGGGCACGCACCGGGCCGACCCGGCGAAAGGGCAGAAGTGGGATGTGTGGAACCCAAGCCCCAAAGCGGTCGAACTGGGCACGTTTGCCGCCTCCTACATGCGGGCTGATGGTATCAGCTACGAAGACCCCGGCATGAGCACCCAGAACGGGTACATCATCACCCCGGTCGATATGGTGCGCGATCCGGAAAATCCGGTGCATGTTTACTGCGCATTTCCCAACGATGCCTGGACCGATTTTCGCGACGATCGCGGCTGCGGCAACAACAAGAACACCAGCCCGACCGAAGCGGTCTGCCAGGCCATGGCGCCGCCGATCACCAACGTCAACGCGTGGGTCGCGCACTTCACCAAGTTCAACAACAACCGCCAGCAGGATCAGCTGCAATGCGGCTTCAACATGCGCAATCCGATGAGCAGCCAGGATCGGGTCAACGCGTTCCAGAACTTCATGGGCGCCCGGCGCGTCATCAACACCCGTGAGTTCCAGACCCAGACCGAGCTGCGCCTGGGCAACCCGAAAACCGATGAATTGCCGATCCTGGCGTTTTTCTACAGCGACTCACGGGGCTTGAACGATGCCCTGGCCAACCAGCGCGACTACAAAGCCAAGACCGGCAAGGATCGCAACATCGTCAAGATCGACTTCCCGAGAACCCCGACCGCCAAGGCCACGTTCTCGTGCATGCAGACGGCAGCGCCACCGGCGCAACAGTTCTGCGAGAAGTACATCGAGTCCAGCACCTGGGTTCAGCGTGACGACCCTAAACTCGGGCCGAAAACCTGGTCTCTGGAAGTCGTGCCGACCGCCTGTGGTCGCGCGATCAAAGACGACCAGACCGACCGCATGTTTGCCGAGCTGTACAACAAACATAAAAACGACGAGCAATGGCGCCAGTACAGCGTCAACGGCGGGTCATTGCGCCGGCAGCTGGTCTGTCATCTGGCAGCGACGTTTGATGGCAAGCCTGTGAGGAACAAGCCGGAGTGGAACCTTGAACCGGCGCGGCCGTATGTGGATCAGGCGACGGCGGTGGCGCAGCGGTGTAATCCGTACTGAGGTTTTTTTGCGATGAGGTCCGGTCTGCTGATGCCGTGGGTGTCGGCAGACCGTTCTGTTTTCCGCTGGTCAATCAGCGTATTGACATATCGAATAATCTCGATATTCTCGCGGCATGGACCTGATCGAAGTATTCAAAGCACTCTCAAACCCGGTACGGCTTGAAATCCTGAAAGGCTTGAAAGACCCCGTAAAGAACTTCCCCCCGCAGGACGAGGGCGACGTTCACACGGTGGGCGTGTGTGTGAGCAGTATTCAAGAGGGCATCGGACTCTCGCAGTCAACGGTGTCCGGTTATCTTGCAACGCTGCAGCGCGTGGGCCTGGTTGAAGTCAGGCGCATCGGTCAGTGGACCTACTACAAGCGCAATGAAGCCAACATCAGCGCTTTGGCCGAGGTCATAGGGAAAGAGCTGTAAAAAAATTTACCGCATTATATCGAGATATCTCGATATCCCTTATTGTCGATACGAGGATTCACCATGAAAGCGATGCTGCTTGAATCATTTGGCAACCCGGAATCGTTCACACTCTGCGACGTGCCCAAACCCGTGCCGGAAGCGGGGCAAGTGCTGGTCCGGGTACACGCCACCTCGATCAATCCATTGGATTATCAAGTCCGACGCGGCGACTATTCCGACCTGGTGCCACTGCCGGCCATCACCGGACATGACGTCTCCGGCGTAGTCGAAGCCGTCGGCCCCGGCGTGACGGCTTTCGCCCCCGGAGACGAAGTCTGGTACACGCCGCAAATCTTTGACGGCCCCGGCAGCTATGCCGATTACCACGTGGCGTCCGCCAGCATCATCGGCAAAAAACCTTCCTCGCTGAGCCATCTCGAAGCGGCCAGCCTGAGCCTGGTCGGCGGGACGGCGTGGGAAGCGCTGATCGTGCGGGCGGCGCTCAGAGTGGGGGAGAGCATTCTGATCCACGGCGGCGCGGGAGGCGTCGGACACGTCGCCATCCAGCTCGCTAAAGCGATGGGTGCCAAAGTGTTCACCACTGCGCGCGAAGCAAACGCCGGGTTCGTCCGCCGCATGGGCGCCGACGTGATCATCGACTACGAAAAGGACGACTACGTCGACGCCATCCTGCGAGAAACCAATGGCCTCGGAGTGGACGTGGTATTCGACACCATCGGCGGCGACACACTCTCGCGCAGTCCCGACGCCCTCGCACAACTTGGCCGCGTGGTCTCGATCGTCGACATCGCCAAACCACAAAACCTCGTTCAGGCCTGGGGCAAGAACGCGAGCTATCACTTCGTCTTCACCCGCCAGAACCGCGGCAAGCTCGATGAATTGAGTGCCCTGGTGGAGCGCGGTCAACTGCGACCACATGTTGGCGCGGTGTATTCGCTTGCGGAGATTCCGCTGGCCCATGCTCGGTTGGAAAGTCCCAATAACGGTCTTCAAGGGAAGATTGCGATTGCGGTCGAGCCGGGGCTTCGGGCAGGTTCTGTGGGGGATGCGTCATGATTTATGAGATCGCTTTGTTGCCTGTTCACGCAGAACGTGTTGATGAGTTCCGGCGTGCATTTGCCGAGGTCGCGCCTTTGCTCCGCCGCGCGAATGGGTATGGCGGGCATATGCTTGCGCAGGGGATTGAAACGCCGGAGCGGTTCAATTTGATCGTGCGGTGGGAATCGCTTGAGGCTCATGCGGAGTTTGAGGCGGGGGAGGATCACAGGGTCTTTATGTTGGGGCTGGAGGAGTATTTTTCGGAGGAGCCGCAGGTTTATCACATTGAGGGGGCGGGTTAGTGCGGGTGAAGGTGATGGGGGGCTTTGGCCCGGAAACTGAAACAGGAGCCCTTCAGAAAAAGGGAGCAGATTCACTACCTGAATCTGCTCCCTTTTTTGTTCGTTAAGCTCAACCGTTGGCGTTTGCTCTCTTTTCCGCCGTCACGATGCAAGCCTTGTAGAAATTGGAATGGAAATCGCTGATCGCTTTCTGCTGCAAGCTCTCGCTTGAGTATTGAGGAATCTCGTACGCCTCGCGGATCAACGACTTGAACACCTCACCCACGTACTCGTTCTGCTTACCTGCCGCTTCGGCCAATTCCAACACCGAAGCCATGGGCACGCCTTGCTGCCTGGTTTTCATGACCTGTTTGGCCGAGTTTTCTATTCGTTGGCACTCTTCGAGCTCTTCCTGCGGTACGGGAGAGGCAAGGGCGGAAAAACTGATGGCGAAGGTGACTGCTGTTGCCAGACATTGTTTGTGCACGAGGTGTCGTCCCTGGTTTTGAGGCTGAACCATATCATTCGTGGCTCGGCGCCACCATTGCAGGCAGGGAGAAAGAGCGCCAAGTGCTGGCACGCGGCCACGCCTTGCGTCCCCCGATTTCCGCTGTCACCCTTCGGCCCGTTCTTCAAGGATCAGAAGAAGGAATCAAGGATTGAGTGGCTACATTCCCAACCCGCCTAAAAACTATCGCAACAAAGGAACCGACCCCGTCGATATTCATGCCCAGCATTGGGCTGAGTATGAGAAGCACGGGAAGGAACCTGCATCGGCACGTGAAAAAATCGGCATAGCCCTGCGGATCGGAGTGTTCTTCGATGGGACGGGGAATAATGCCAATAACGCTGCGGCCGGACTTCTGTGTGGTGCTCATCATCCGATAGCGGCTAAAGATATCGATGCAAGCTGCAAGCCGTATATGAGTGATCCGGATAGTAGTTATGGCAATGATGTCAGCAATATCAAAAAGCTGAGTGAGCTGTATGACACGCCTGAGGCAGCCGAAGGTGAGGGCACGCGAAAACGTGCTTTTCGCATGGTGTATGTCGAAGGGATCGGCACCCTTTCAGGTGAAAAAGACAGCACCTTGGGAGCTGGTACTGGGCGTGGCGAAACCGGAGTTGCCGGTCGTGTTCAATCTTCGTTCGTATTGATCAAGCAGCGGATCAAGGAGGCGCTGGACGAAAATCCGGGCTGTGAAATTGTCTCCCTGACATTCGACACCTTCGGCTTCAGCCGTGGTGCGGCAGCCGCTCGGCATTTTGCAAATGAAGTCGTGCGCGGCAAACAGGGTCCTTTAGGAGAGATCCTTCGAAATAACGCAGCTTCCTTGAGTTCGACTTTCAGCGATCAATATGAAAGCGATATCAATATGGGATTTATAGGCCTGTTCGATACCGTTCCTTCCATTGCTGGCTGGTCCAATTTGGGCAACATCAAAAGCCCCGTTGCAACAGGTATCAAGCTTTATCTGGATCAACGCTATTTCACTGATGTCCTCCAATTGGTCGCGCGTGATGAGTGCAGGGGAAATTTCGCCCTCAGCTGTGTAACGCCAGATCACCAGGAGATTATTTTGCCCGGTGTTCATTCCGATATTGGTGGGGGCTACCTCGAGGAAGCGGATGAGTGCGTACTCGTCAGCCCGATGCAGACGCTTGAGGTGTCGCTTAACACTGATGTCGTAACCACCTCGATTTATCAAGATGCTTTAACTGTGAAAAATCAGTGGCTCGCCAATGGCTGGCCTTCAGAAATGCTGGAAATCGTCACGCCACCGCCACTCCTTATGCCGAATAGTCCACAGGATCGATCTAGTCCACAGATCAAGCGCGTCTATGCCGCCGTTCAGCTCAAACGCCCTGTGAGCGGGATGCTTTCCAGAGTGTGTTTACGCGTGATGCATCAACAGGCGAAAGCCAAGGGAGTTCGCTTCAACGATATTCCTGAGACTCCCGAGTTTTCTATTCCTGCGGAGCTTCAAGCTTTGTGTGATCGTTTTGTCTCTGGCGACTACAGCACCACCCCACAAGAGGAGCAAATCCTCAAACTCAAGTACATTCATACGTCAGCCAACTGGAACCACCCACTTGGCCGAAGGGATGGAAGTGGCGTGAAAGCGGTTTACATCAACGCTCCCACGTCAGATGCAATTCGAGTAAAACACCCGCACGTACCTGACTGGACGCTTTGGTAATGAAGCTACTTGTAACCCTGCTGTGCACACTGCTCACGACCGGTTGTTCCGCAGACCCGCTTTCAGCGAAAAACGACCCAAAATCCCCATGGTGGGAGCTGGGTTTCACAGAGCCTCACTACATGAAGGTTTGGGTGGAAGATACTTCGGTGGAAGACATCAAAGGAAAAACGTTCCTACGCACCGGCGGGGGATCCGCCTCGGGCGGGCAACCAGAGGATGGCACAGAGTCAGCCCGAGGTTGGCATGGCGTAGGCGGCTCTGCAAAAGCAGTGGTAGGGGCCGATCTTCCCAAGCGTATCTTTGTTCGTTGGCAATCTATTGTGGAGCCTCAGACCTATCGTGTTTGGGTTGATATACCGGAAGAAGCCAGGCAGTTGATGCTGACATCTGTCAACCAGCGATGCGCGAAAACGCCGGAGGAAACGGCGACCTATATTTCTTCAGTTTATCTGGGGTTGGCGCCGGGCGGAGTTGTGCAAGTGTGGGTTAGGGACTCTTGTCATCACCCGGTCAAAGTGGCTAGGGCGCAAGCTGAGATTGAACCGCTGGGTCCAAGCCAAGGCAAAAACCAGGGACGTTACGCCTATCCGGTCAGTGAAAAATCCAAGCGTTATATCGAAAAATTCGGCATTCCTTATGGCAGTTGGTAATTCTTGGAAAACGGGGGTGAGTCGAAGAAGATAGGACGGATCTCTTGATAAATAGATGCGTCCTGTTTTTTGCATGTTTTTTTTGAAACGATCCTTCTACAGTGATCGAATACTGGATGCCACTTTGAAGATAATAAAAGCTACTCGCTTTGATGACGTCGACCACGACCTCGGGTATGAGTATCGTGGTTATAACTATGAAATACAGAGCGAAGAGGACATGTTTCTGATCAGGATTTACGATGACGAACCCGGACAGGCAACGGTAGTGCGCCCGACATCGATGTCTAAAAATAAAAAGCTCAGAACGCTAGTCGAGCTCTTACAATCCGAGCTGGGAGTGTCCAGGGTTTCGCTTTACCAGGGGGATATAGGGTGTTGAACCGAGATCGATCTTGAAAGTTTGACATTCCTTCCCGCCTGAAGCCGGCTGGAGGGATTGCCAAGCGTCTGTAGATACTTCTGGTAAAAATCAGTCAGAAAGTAATTTCGTCCCTGTTTGAAAGGTTGCGAAAAGTTGAAGGCGTCCAGCTGGATCAAACGGAATAACGAAAAAATTTGCAGGTTTATCTCTTGTTGAACATTTCATACACCAATTTAGCCAGCTCCTCTGGTGATGTTGTCTCTTTTCTCAACACTTCATAACCGCGATCTCGCGCAACGATAGCCAGTTTTCCTGAGTCGGAAATTTCAATATATGGCCCGCCAAACTCATCGGCTTCAGTAGTGAGCGGGAAGCTGTTGTACGGATTTCTCTGTTCAATCGCATATTTAAAAAAGCAATCGATTGTTTGTTCAAGCTTCATGGCCAGGTCCTCTTTTTACTTTGTTGGCGTCCGAGAGCAACGTCAGAGAGGAACTTACAGTTCGTCAGCAGTTGATATCAACCGCTGTACTCCCCAACCGCTCCCCATTAACCACCACATGCACCGCATGTATCCCCGCATAGTGCTTCCGCGTAGTGAAATCCTTAATCACCTGCCGCCGCGCAACAACCTCACTCCCAAACCCCGCCAACTCCAACATCTTCAACTTGAAAACCTTGGCCGATGTCCCGCCATTCGCCTTCACATAGTCAATCGCATAATCAATCACCAACCGCTGCTCCACTGGCACCAACGACTTCACCGTAAACGACAAGGTAATCGTCTCCCCAAGCCGCACAATCGCCGGTTCCACCTTCACATCCAGCAACTCAACCTCAGCCTTCGCCCCTGCGCCTATAACTGCTAGCGCCCGCAAATCCCCCTGTTTGATCAAACTCCGCAACGCATGCTTGGCAATCCACGCCGTTTGCTTGTTCTCCAGCGACCACCCCTCAACCGTATCCAGCACCCACTCCGGATGTTCTTTCGTCACGTCATTCAAATGATTCGCCACGGACTTGCGCACATACAAACTCTCATCCGCCTTCAACCGGTCGAGAATCCCGGCAGCCAACAGCGGATCAGCCTGCACCGATTCCAGTCGAAACGACCACGGCAGACGAGGGCGGCTGCCTTCGCTGGCAAGTCTTCGGACGTGGTGGTTTTCGTCTCGGGTCCAGTCGTGCATCAGTTCCAGCGAGCGTTCCAGGTCGCTGCGCAGGAAGTGGCGGATGGCGAATTCGGAGGAGCCGAAGGTGGTGAAGTACTTCAGGGCGTCCATCGATGTATCGAACGCGTGCGTGCCGTAGCTCGCGACGTAGTGCGGAAGGCACATGCTGACGAAGCCGCTGTTCAGGCGTGGGGCAAGTTCGCGTAGTACGTCGAGGGAATCTGCGTAATCCAGCGGGAGCACGTGATGCAGGCTTTCGCTGACGCGGGCCATGCGTTGCATGACGGAGAGATCGGCGAGGCCGTTATGGGCGTGTTTGAGAAATGCTTTGGCCTTGAACGCCGGGTACACGGCGCTCATTTCTGTGGCGATGTGTTGCAGGCGTTCGGCGTTGAAGATTTCTTTGAGGGCCGGGGCGGCGGTTTCGGTGGTGCTCATGGTCAGGTCATCGGGGTGCTGATGAACGCTTGGGTACTTTCGGCGTACGCGGTGTATTGGGCGATGCGCGGGAAGCGATCCGCGTCGATCTGGTCGGGGACGACGAGGCCGGTGAAGCTCCAGGCGACGGCGAGGGTGATGCCGTCCTGTTGGAGGGGGCCGTCGGTGGGCAGCAGGTGTTTTTCGAGTTCGTGTTCGAGGGCGGTGAAGGCGGCGGCGAGTTGGCCTTCGACGCGTTCGACCCACGGCTGGTACTGGATGTCGGTCGGGCGCAGGTTGCGTTCGTAGTAGAGCTGCACGGCTTTTTCGCAGGCGGCGAGGCCGAGGCCGATCAGGCGCAGGGCTTTGACCCGTTGCGACAGGTCAGCGGGCAGCAGGGTTTTGCCGGACAGGGATTCGAGGTAGTCGAGGATCAGGGTCGAGTCGATCAGTACTTCGCCGTCATCGAGCACCAAAGTCGGGGCCTTGACCACCGGGTTGATCTGCTGGAAGCGCTCGAAATGGCGAAACACCGATACCGGGTCGTGTTCCAGTTCAATACCCAGGCACTTGGCGGAGATCGCCACGCGGCGGACATACGGTGAGTCGAGCATTCCGATCAGTTTCATGTGCACTTCCCTGGAGGCGACGATCTGGTGATGTGGGTGACGAATGTAGCGGCAAAGTCTGTGGGCTGACTACCTCGTGACAACGGGCCGACGGTCGTTGCTGAGCGTATCACCGATGAAACACCCGAAAATAAAGGCCGGGACGGCCCTTGCGGAGGTCTTTGCCGGATCTATAGTCAAAGTGCCAGCACCGACCAGGGATGGAAAAGTTAAGCGAGTTCAGGCCCTCTGACTCAGTACTCGTTTGTATTACTCCCTTGTAGTCCAAGACCCCTCGATCGTTAAGGCGGTGACCTGTGCGCTGGATAAAGGCGTGACGGGAGGAGAGAAACCAGGCAGGGGAAAATGGGATGAACAACTATCAGCGAGTGACGGTGGGCGTTTTGTGCATTGGTCTAGTGGCTTGCAGCAACCGGCCGGAGAAAGGGATTGTGGTTCAGGAGTGGGTGACCAATACGGAGCAGTTGAATTTGCGACCGATTTTTCCACCCCGTGGAAACTTTGAAGTCGGTGACATTTATGTTGTTCGGGCTGCCAACGCCGGCACCAAGATGAAAACCGCGAACTACTACATGAGTTCGGTTTGGTTTGATCGAATGAACCTCGACAACGAACTGATTAAGTTTGCTCCTCATATTTCGCCTGCCAAGACACCGGAGGACAAGTCCGGGCTGGTGGTCCCGACGGGCGTTCCGGCACTACTCGTGCCGAAAACGCGAACCCGAATAAATTCACTCGTTGCGTTCCCGGCCTTTACGTTTGCTTCTCTGGGGGAATATGAATTGGGGCTGGGGGTTTCGAACAGTGCGATTGGTGCACTGTTCAGTGGTGCAAAAAAATCGTCCTATTCGGTAGCGTACTCTGTGCCATTGGCGGAAACCTATGGCGTGGGATATCGAGATGCGCTGCTGGCAGCCAATACGCACATGAACAAATACAAGGCCGACAATTACAAACAATTGGAGAGCGCGGTCATTTCCTTGAAAAACGAGGTCAAGGGTGACGACAAAGACACAACCGCTGTGCTTGTTCTGGTGACTCAGGTTTATCTGGCCCGATCAATGGATGTGGTTATTTCCTCGACCGACAGCAGTGGTGCACAACTGTCAGCCGTCACGCGAGCGCTGACTGATCTGGATGAGCGAAAAACTGCGGTGGAAGCTCAGTTACGCGGCCTGAAGTCTCCACCGTCAAAAGACAGTGGTGCGGCAGCTGACGCAGATGGCGGCGGCGATGGCACGGCAGCGGCGAAGCCTGCAGCCGCCGCCAAGGCAGCGGTTGTTCCAAAGGCCGGTGATGTGGGGGCCAAGAAAGCAGACGCGCCTGCGGCCAATCAAGCAGCGATTAACCAGAAACAGGCAGAGCTGGCGCAGATCAATGCCGATATCCGTAAACGTGTGGAGGCTATTACCCCCGCAATGCCTGGTGTCACTGGGTCGGTCGTGAAATCCACCGCGTCAAGTCTGACATTGCGTCAAGTATTCGAGTATCCAGTGGCCATAGGCTATTCGGGCATCAACATCGACATTGAAGTGCTTAAGGAGTCGGGAAACGTCGTCGAAAAACCGAGCATCACAACCTATCCATTGAAAAAAACGATCAACGTCGAGTTTGAATGAGTGATGGGTCATTGCCGATCTGCTGCGCCAGGTCGGCGAGACCTTCTCAATCCTGGGTCCGGATTTGCTCCGGCTTATCTCATCGTTAGCCTGACTCGAGATCAGTGCCAATGTCGCTGAATGCGGAACGGTAAGGTTGCAAGACGGGAAAAATGCGACAAAGCGCCGCTCGTCCGACGTTTGTCTTCTATATACAGCCGCTCGACTGAATTTCTTGCTATAAACGCACTCCGATGAGCGCTGTGAAGCCTGTGTCAGAGCAGTTTCCGGGCCTTGTCGGACAAATTCCCGGTATTTACAGTTGCTGAGGCCTCAAACGGGCCTTAGACTGCCGCCCCTTCGTAAATTGAGTGCCGGGTGGCGTTTGCAATAAACGATGCCTTTCCGATGACCGCAGGCGGTTCGCCGGAACGCTCCCTAATTCGCCTTAATGCACGTTTTTTATAGAGATATCAATGACAAAGGACAAGTTGCTGGCCATGCCGGCAGATGACTACATGAATGCCGAGCAACACGCTTTCTTTCAAGAGCTGTTGCAGAACATGAAAGTCGAAACCCATGAGCGCATTGAGCAGAACCGTATTGCCATCGAAAGCCTGGACACCCCGGCTGACCCGGCGGACGCCGCATCGGTGGAAGAAGAGCGCACCTGGCTGGTAAACGCGATCGATCGCGACCAGCGCATGCTGCCGCAACTCGAGCAGGCCCTTGAGCGTATCAAGGAAGACAGCTTTGGCTGGTGCGACGACAGCGGCGAGCCGATCGGCCTGAAACGCCTGCTGATCAGCCCGACCACCAAGTACTGCATCGAAGCTCAAGAGCGTCACGAGCAGATCGACAAGCACCAGCGTCAGGCCTGATTCCTGAGGCGACCCCTTCAATGCGGGTCGTCGCGAAAAGATCGCAGCCTTTTGCAGCTCCCCCGGGAACTGCAAAAGGCTGCGATCTTTGCTTTTTCTCGTCTGCCGGAAAGTCCCCGCACGATTCCATTGACCTGCCACAGACCCACGACTAACGGACCATGGATAATGGCGTTGTAGTGGCGTTTAATGCAGTCACAACAATGAGAACAAGCGTGGGGTAACGAAATGACGAGAGATGGATCTCTGGTTGCGGCTCTGCCTGCACCAGTTGTTTTGCCGAAGAATCGCTGGCTGACGCCGACCCTGCAAAGCATCGCCCTGATGCTGTTGCTGGCCGGGATGAGCCTGGGCGAATGGCCCTTGTACGTCGGCATGCCGCTGGCGGTACTGATTGTCTGGCTGCCGCGCCTGCGTTCCCGGGCGGTCCCCGATGCGGAACCTGTCGACAGCAGCAGCGCGATGTCCGAGCTGACTCGCGATCTTTCCTACACCACCAGCCATAACGCGCTGTCAGCTGCCGGCGTGGCATTTTCCGTCAAGGAGCTGGCCGGCAAGCTGCAATCACAACTCGATGCCGCCGCGCAGATCGTCAACAACGCTGAAGTCATGATCGCCACTGAGCAGGCCACTTCGCAGCTCAGCCGCGAGGCATTGGGCGCTGCCAGCGAAGCCCATCACAGCAGCGCAGCGGGGCGCACCGAACTGGTGGATTCGATCTCGCGCATGCATCAGCTCAGCCAGCGCGCCAATGCCAGCCGCGAACTGATCGAAGCCTTGAGCCAGCGCAGTGATGACATTCAGCGCGTGACGCTGGTGATTCAATCCATCGCCAGCCAGACCAACCTCCTGGCATTGAACGCCGCCATCGAAGCGGCCCGGGCCGGTGAGCACGGTCGCGGTTTTGCGGTGGTGGCGGATGAAGTGCGCGGTCTGGCGGCCCGTACCGCGACGGCCACCGGCGAAGTGGGCGAGATGGTCGCCGACATCCAGCAACGCACGGCGCAGGTGGTGGAGCAGATTCGTCAGCTCTCCGACGATTTGCACACGGGTGTCGAGCAGGTCGAACACACCGGTCAGCACCTGGAAAACATCGCGCGACTGGCGGCCGGGGTGGAAACCCAGGTCGGCGAAATCGCCCAAGGCGCAGAAACCAATCGTGAGCAGCTCGACAGCCTGTTCACCGCCATCGAGCAGATGCGCAGCGATCTGGCGATCAGCGACCAACAGACCCGGCGCCTGGCCGAGGCGGCCGTGCAGATGGAAGGGCAGGCAGAAACCATCAGCGAACGTCTGGCTGAAGTCGGGCTGGATGACTATCACCAGCGCATCTACGACCTCGCCCGCGAAGGGGCCAGTCAGATTGCCGCGCGGTTCGAGGCCGATGTCGAACAAGGGCGTATCAGCCTTGAAGACCTGTTCGACCGCCAGTATCAGCCGATTCCCGATACACAACCCGCGAAGTTCCAGACCCGTTTCGACCGCTACACCGATCAGGTGCTGCCGGCCATTCAGGAACCATTGTTGCCGCGCCACGAAGGTCTGGTGTTTGCCATCGCCTGTACGCAGCAGGGTTATGTGCCGACCCACAATCAGGCGTTCAGCCAGCCGCTGACCGGGGATGCACAGGTCGACACCGTCAACAATCGCACCAAACGCAAATTCGCCGACCGCACCGGCATCCGCTGCGGCAGCCATCAGCAACCGGTGCTGTTGCAGACTTACACCCGCGATACCGGCGAGTTGATGCACGACCTGTCGGTGCCGATCATGGTCAAGGGCCGGCATTGGGGCGGGTTGCGTCTGGGCTACAAACCCGAAAATCCGCGCTGAGGCATTGTTGCTGGAACTGCAATTAAGCTGTGCAGCGGCGTCGCTGTTTCCTCTTGATCCAAATCATTAACATGCCTACATAGTTAGGTTGCTAATGAAGTTGGGAGGTCAGCATGCAATGCAGAGTCGATGTCGCGGTGATGATCGGCAGCGGTGTTCCCGCCGGGCTGCGCGCGATGGGGCAAAGTGTCTGCTGGGTGGTGCTGCTCAATGGCGAGCAGCGCGGCACCGCTTTTGCCAGTCGCGACGAAGCCGAGGAGTGCAGGGCGGCGTGGCTCGCGCAATTGAGCGCCAGGGCCGAAGACAGCCTGCACTGATTGAAATCATTTGCCCCGGTGCAGGCGCACGTTCAGTTCATCGACCATCACTGCCTCTTCGCCATCGGCACGCAGCCATTCCTTGAGCAATTGCGCCTGCTGCGGGCTCCAGAATTCGGCGTCGATCAGTTTGGTATCAGCTTCCAGCGGATGGGCTTCGATGAAGTCGTCGATCGCCGTTTCCTCCGAAGGCAGCCCTAATTGATCGAACAGGGTGGTCAGGTTGTAGGCAGGCAGTTCCATGGTGTACTCCTTGAAGGATGGCGGGGTCGGTCACTCTCTTTATCTGAGGTGCTCGCTGGCCAGGAGTTCGATCCGGGATTCCAGTGAACGGGCGAGGGCGCAGGCGGCGTTGTGATTCTCGCGGAAACCTCTGACAAGCCCCGTCGACTTTTCCCTGATATGGAAAAAGCCGTTGCCCGCCGGGATCACCTGAAACAACGGTGCCTGACCGCAAGACTCGATTGTAGGAACTGTCTCGAACACTGGAGCGTTCAAGGCAAAGGCGGGTTCGTGAGTCACGGCAAAATGCGTCATAGTGCACATATGAAGTCCTTTTCATGGATTGACCCGCATTTACAGGGTGTTGCGGGTAGTCGCGAACAGCATCGCTGCTCTAGAATCGCCAACACCTGTTGACGGCATGGCGCTATCTAAAGCAATTTTTTGCGTGCGATATGTCGGAAAAGTGATTTTCTTGGTGAGTTTTTTCCCTAAAGTTCGTAGTCAGTTTTCTCTGGCCGGCCGTGACGCGTTTTCCTTCAACATTTGGAGAACGTCTTTGCAGGTTTCGCGAGTGGCATTCCAGTAGTCTTGTGCAACTCGCGTTGAATGAGCACTTTGCTCGCTCAGGCGTATATTCGAGTCATCGCGCAACACCTTCGGCCTGGCCGACTTTTTCTGCCGTGCGCGCTTTTCGCGTACGGCACTCTTTTCAAGTGTGGGGATGTTTCTTTGGCAGTCAGTAACCTCGATATGCATGCTTTGTTCGTGCTGGGTGATTTGCGGGCAAAGCTGGTCAAGCAGTTTCAATCGCGTTTTGTTTACATCACCGAGCAGAACGCCGAAGGCATTTACGTTGCCGAGATCGACACCGAAAGCGCATTGGTGGTCGATGACAAACCTGGCCTCAAGCTCAAGGTCGGCGATCATTTCAGCGCATCGGTGCTGCCGAGCCGTGAAGGCGGCAAGATGGACATCCGCTTTCGCGAAATCAAAATGACCGTGTATGGTCTGGGCGACTACGCGTTTGTCACCACGGCCGACGGCCATGCCATCGTGTTCAAGGAAGGCCACAGCGCGGTCACCGTGTTTGCCGCCAACGAGCAGTTGCAGGAAGGCCTGACCAAGACCCTGAAAGCCGTCACCGCCAAAGCCGCCAAGTGGCGCAAGGGCGAACTGGTGACGTTCAAGGCCAGCGAGTGAGCCGCGCCGATTTCCATTTGCAGAACCTCGACAGCGCCCGTGAGGAAGCACGTCGATTGTTCACGGCAAAGGCTGAATTGAAGGGCGCCTGGCTGGGATGGGTCGCCTCGCAGATCTATGCCTTGCAGCCTGCGGAATACGCCAGCATGGTCAGACGCGAGCTGAAGAGCCTGCAGGAAATTTCTGAAAAGTAGCCTTGTCCGTGTCATGCCCCTGAAAAAGCAGGAACCTCGTCTACAGTCAGTTGACTGAGTATTCAGAGGCTTGCGGTCTTCTGTCAGGCCATCCTGCTATTGCTGTGAACAGCACGAGGTGCAAAAGCATGAACGGATTTCGACGGTTGCTGGCCGCTGGCCTGACCACCTTCGGCTTGATGACGGCGGTGCCTGCGGTGAGCGCGGCACAGGCGCCGATCCATTTTGCCGACCTGAACTGGGAAAGCGGCAGCCTGATCACCGATGTCCTGCGCATCATCGTCGAGAAGGGCTACGGCCTGCCGACCGACACCTTGCCGGGCACCACCATCACTCTTGAGACCGCACTGGCCAACAACGACATTCAGGTCATCGGCGAAGAATGGGCCGGACGCAGTCCGGTGTGGGTCAAGGCCGAGGCCGAAGGCAAGGTCGCCAGCCTGGGCGACACGGTCAAAGGCGCCACCGAAGGCTGGTGGGTACCGGAATACGTGATCAAGGGCGACCCGGCCAAGGGCATCAAGCCACTGGCGCCAGACCTGCGCAGCGTCAGCGATCTGAAGAAGTACAAGGACGTGTTCAAGGACCCGGAAACCCCGAGCAAGGGCCGGTTCCTCAACAGTCCGATCGGCTGGACGTCGGAGGTGGTGAACAAGCAGAAGCTCACGGCTTACGGCTTGCAGGACGATTTCGTCAACTTCCGCAGCGGCTCCGGTGCGGCACTCGATGCCGAAATCAGCTCATCGATCCGTCGGGGTAAGCCGGTGCTGTTCTATTACTGGTCGCCGACCCCATTGCTCGGCAAGTTCAAACTGGTTCAACTGGAAGAGCCGCCGTTCGACGCCGAGGCCTGGAAGACCCTGACCGACGCCGATAACCCCAATCCGAAACCGACCCGTTCACTGGCCTCGAAGCTGTCGATCGGGGTGTCCACGCCGTTCCAGAAACAGTATCCGCAGATTGCCGAGTTCTTCAGCAAGGTCGATTTTCCGATTGATGACCTGAACAAGGCGCTGGCCGAAATGAGCGAGAAACACACGGCGCCCCGGGACGCAGCGGTGGCGTTCATGAAGGCGCATCCGGATGTGTGGCAGGCGTGGCTGCCGAAGGATGTGGCAGATAAGGTTTCAGCTGATTTGAAATAGAGGCCGTAACGATGGGCCTTATCGCGGGCAAGCCCGCTCCCACAGGTTTTTCGGTGTGCTCTGAGCTTTGAAAACACATCGATTCCTGTGGGAGCGAGCTTGCCCGCGAAGCTTTTAGAAGCGGGTTTGCACAGCCAGCTCCAAGGTGCGCGGTGTGCCGAGGTAATACGCCGGCGACACATGGGCGAACTCGGCGTACACCTCATTCGTCAGGTTGCGCACCCGCCCGGTCACGGTGGTGTGCGAATCCACCTTGTAGCTGAGAAAGCTGCCAAACAGCGTGTACGACGGCACGGTCATGGTGTTGGCATTGTCGGCGAACACCGATGCCACATACCGAGCATCGACCCCGCCTTGCCATTGCGGCGAGAAATCGTAGGTCAGCCACAGATTGCCGACCCGGTCCGGCACGTTGGTCGGTGTGTTGCCCTTGCGGGAAACCACTACGCCGGCGGCGTTCTTTTCGTTGAACTCATCGTATTGCGCATCGACCCAGGCGAAGTTGCCTTCGGCCAGAAGCTTGTCGGTGATCCGCAGCGAGCCGGCAATCTCGATGCCCTTCGAAGTCTGCTGGCCGACCGGAATGCTGCTGGTCGGGTCCAGTGGATCCGTCACCGCGAAGTCTTTGCGCTCGATGGTGTACGCGGCCACTGTCGCCGAGCCGCGTCCGTTCAGGTAGTCGAACTTGCTGCCGATTTCCCATTGCTTGCCGGTCGAGACATCGAAGTCCTGGGTGCCATTGGGTTGCTCGGCGGCGGTGCTGTATTGCACGTACACATTGGCTGACGGAATGAACTGATACGTCAGGCCGGCGCGCCCGGTGACCGGCTCCCAACTGCGTTTGAGATGGCGCGGGTTGCTCGCGGTCACCGTGCGATGGTTGGTCACGTCGAGGTCGATATCGTCGTAGCGCAGGCCGGTGAGCAACGAAAGCTTGTCGGTCAGTGCCAGGCGGTTTTCGGCAAACAGCGCTTTGGTCGTGACTTCGTTGGTCTTGTCGCTGACAAAACCCGGCATCGTTCCGGGGATGTCATAGAAATGCCCCGGTCGGTAGTTGTTCGGGTCCACCGCGCTGGCGCCTTTGACGTTCAGCGGCGAGTTGGTGGTCTGATTGACCTTGTACTCGAAACCGCCGGACCAGGTGGTGTCGAGGCCGAACAGGGTGTTGTCGTGGCGCAGTTCGAACTGGTTGCCATTCTGCTCGCCCTGGTGTCGAACCTGATACGCAGTGGAGCGGTTCACCGCACTGTTGTCGGCGTTGTATTGATAGGTTTCCAGGTTGCGGTAATCGCGCTGGCTGTCGAGGTGATAGAGGGTGTTGCGCAGGGTGGTGCTGTCGTTGATCCGGTAGTCGATGATCGAGCGCACCCAGATCGTCCGCTGCTCGTAGCGGCCGTCCTCGACGTTGTAGTTATTGAAGCGGTTGTGCTTGTCGATCTTCAACTCGCCGGCCTTGGGGTTGAGCACCGGCGTGCCCCAGTACGGGCTGTCCTCGTGTTCGTCCTGATATTCCAGGGCCAGGGTGTGAGACAGGTTTGGCGTCAGTTCGCTGAGCAAAGAGAACGCCACGCTCCAGGCATCGCGCTCCTGGCGGTCGATGTAGCCGTTGCTGGTGTTGTGACTGACGTCGAGACGCGCGTAATGCTGCATGTCGGCGCCGGGGTCGGTCAGCGCGTGGTTGAGGCCGAACGCGGTTTCGGTTGTGTCGTAGGTGCCGTAGCTGACCCGACCTTCTGCGGCCTGCTCGTCGCGGGTGGCCAGTTTGGTCACGTAGTTCAGCGAGCCACCGACCGAGCCTGCGCCGTTGATCAGCGACGAGGGGCCACCGACCAATTCCACCCGATCATAAATCCATGAATCTACGGGGCGAGCCAGTCCGCCGGAAACGTTGACGCCGTTGAACATTTGGGTGATCTGGCTGCTGGTAAAGCCGCGATAGGAGACGAATCCGCCAAAGCCTGGCGGGGCACTGGCGTTCACCCCCGGCAAGGTGTTGGCAGCGTCCTGGAAGTTTTGCGAACCGTGACGTTCGATGTCATTGCGGTTGGCTATCGCCACCGAGGCCGGAGTGTCGCGCACGCTGAGGCCAAGGCGCGAGGCCATGCCGCTGGACTGGTCGAGGCTCAGGCCCGGTTCGGCGCCGGACTCGCCGTCAATGGTGATCGGCGCCAGATCCACGGTGGATTGCGCCCAGACGTTGACGGACAGGCAGCCGCACAGGCTCGCCAGCAAGGTAAGTTGTTTCATCGATTGAATCCTGAATGCTTGTCTAGGAGTCAGCGCACAGGCGAACGCCGCGCGTTGGCGCAGTGGGCTGACAAATCAAAAAGGCAAGGACACTCAGGCGAGCGGTGGGGCGCGAGGATTGGCCGAAGGCCAGATGAAGCGGGCAGGGAGGTCGGCGCTGACGATGACCGGCAGCGGCGGACTGTGTTGTTCCGGCAGGATCGCCAGGGTCAGACTGGAGTTGAACGCCGGGCCCATGCCGCCGGTGGAGCACAGCGGGCATCCGAAGGCCTTGGCCAGGGTCGGCAGTTTTTCTTCGGCGGGATTCGAGGCGAGCGGAGCCTGGGTGCTCGGGTCGACGGCGCAGAACTGGCCGCCGATACCGTTGAGCTGCATGCCGACCATTTGTCCGTGACCGATGCTGCAGGCGAACACGTTGAACAGGACGCAGCAATAGAGCATCCAGGCCAGCAGTGAGCGATCGGTACGGGTGAATTTCATGGGGCGGCACTTTACCGCACCGCCGACCGGTCGTGCACATGGAAAAATGCCGACTAGGATGTTTTGTTCAAATCCCTTTAAAGGATTCTCGACCATGACCTTTGTGTTGGCTCAATGGCTGGTGACGATTTTTGCGGTGATCAGCCTGATGCATGTGTATTGGGCGATGGGTGGGCAGTGGGCAGCCGTGGCGGTGGTGCCGCAGGTTCCGGTGGACAACGGCGGGCTGACGCTCAGGCCGGCGTTCAAGCCGTCAGGCTGGATCACGCTGGTGGTGGCGGCAGCCCTGCTACTGATTGCCGCACTGGTGTGTATGCGAGTGGGGTGGTGGCTGCCCGCCGTGCATCACTGGGCGCTGCAATGGGTGATCAGCGCGATTGCGCTGCTGATGTTTGCGCGGGCGATCGGCGATTCGGAGCTGGTGGGGTTTTTCAAGGAAGTGAAGGGATCGCGGTTCGCCCGGCTCGACACTTGGGTTTACTCACCGCTGTGTCTGATATTGGGAGCCGGGCTGTTGGCTGTTGCCTGGATCTAGCTGCCGGTTTCAGTACGCCGGCTGCTGACCTCGGCCGGCACATCATCCCCGGCCATACGCTTGCGGAACAACGCTGCCCGCGCCAATAGCAAGGTGGTAACCGGTACGGTGATCGACAGCAGAATCGGGATCAGCCATGCGTGCACCACCGGCCCGGACTTGAGCGCGGAAAAACAGATGATCGACGCCAGCGCCACGCACCACGCGCCGAGGGTCGATGCCAGCGCTGGCGGATGCATGCGCTGGAAGTAATCCTTCATCCGCAGCAGGCCGGTCGCGCCGATCAGGGCAAACACGCCGCTGAGGACCAGCAGGATCGCCACCGGGATTTCCACCCAGAGAGACAGTTCAGCGTTCATTCGATCACCTCGCCACGCAGGAGGAATTTCGCCAGGGCAAACGAGCCGACGAAGCCGAACAGCGCGATCAGCAGCGCCGCTTCGAAGTAGGTGTCACTGGAATAACGAATCCCCAGGGTCAGCATCATCAGCATGGCGACGATGTACAAGTAGTCCAGCGCCAGTACCCGGTCCTGTGCCGACGGCCCTTTGAACAGGCGTACCAGCGTGAGGACCATGGCCAGGGAAAACAGGAACAGCGTCAGCAGAATCGCGTTCGACAGCAGCGGGCTCATTCGAAAATCTCCATCAACGGCCGCTCGTAAGTGACCTTGAAGTGCTGGATGAATTGCGCCTCGTCATCCAGATCCCAGACGTGCAGCAACAGAATGCTGCGATCCAGCGCCAGTTCTGACCACACCGTGCCGGGCACGACCGTACAGATCATCGATAGCGCCGCCAGACCGTTGGCATCGCGCAGGTCCAGCGGCACCTTGATGAAGCGTGAACGAAGCGGCCGACGACCGGCGTTGAGTACGCCCCAGGCCACCTGCAGGTTCGAGACGATCACGTCACGCCCGACCAGCAGAAACAATCGCAGGATCGTGCCCGGGCGGCGGATGTGAATCCGTTGCGGGCGCAGTTTGCGCATCATCAGCGGGGCGCAGAAGCCGAGTACGGCACCGAGGAGCAGGTTGCCCGGGCTGACTGAGAGGTTCAGCACCAGCCACAGCAACCACAGCGCGAGCGACAACCACGGAGCAGGGAACAGACGCTTCATGGTTGTACCTCCAGCAGCGCAGCCTTGGCTTCCGGGCTCGGCACGGCACGGGTGCCGAGTACCGCCATCACGTATTGCTGCGGATTGTTCAGGGCATCGGCTGCTGCCTGGGTGTAACGCAGCAGCGGTTCAGCCTTGAAGGTCAGCGCGATGCTCAGGCCGAGCAGCAGGAAAATCGGCGTGCATTCCAGTTTGCGCAGCAGCGGCGATGGTCGCTCCTCTGGCGACCAGAAGCGCTGGATCCCCAGACGCGAGAACGCCATCAGCGAGCCGAGTCCGGTGAGGATCAGCAGGGCCAGCAACGCCCAGGCGGCATTCGAGATCGGTTCGCCCGCGCCGAGGCCCAGCGGGTTGAGCAGGGCGCCGATCAGGCTCAGCTTGCCGATGAACCCGGACAGCGGCGGCATGCCGATAATCAGCAGCGCACAGGCAATGAAGCTCAGGCCGAGGAACGCCATGGTCCATGGAATCACCTGACCGACCACGGCTTTCTGCTCGTCGTCGAGGTTGATGCCCTTGACCGGACGTTGCCACTCCTGCGGACGCGGCAGCAGTTCGTTTTCGTCTTCCAGCGGCACTTCGATGGCGGTGCGCGAACGCTCGATCAACTCGGCCAGCAGGAACAGCGCGCTCAACGCCAGGGTCGAGCTGACCAGATAGAACAGCGCGGCGCCGATCAGGTTCGGCTGGGCGAAACCCACGGCCGACAGCAGGATCCCCGCGGACACCAGAATGCTCAGGCTGGCCATGCGTTCCAGACGTTGCGCGGCAATGATCGCCACGCCTGCGCCGGCCATGGTGGCCATGCCGCCGTAGATCAGCCAGTCACCACCAAAATACGCCGAAGCACCGGCCTGGCCCGAGAACAGCAGCGTCCACAGACGTAAAAGGGTGTAGACGCCGACCTTGGTCATGATGGCGAACATCGCCGCCACCGGCGCGCTGGCCGACGAGTAGGCCGGCACCAGCCAGAAATTCAGCGGCCACATGCCGGCCTTGGCCAGGAACGCCACGGCCAGAATCCCCGCGCCGGCGTGCAACAGGCCACGGTCTGCTTCCGGCACCAGCGGGATCTTCAGGGCCAGATCTGCCATGTTCAGGGTGCCGGTCACACCGTAGATCAACGCCGCGCCGATCAGGAACAGCGACGACGCCAGCAGGTTGATCGAAATGTAATGCAGCCCCGACGACACCCGCGCCCGGCCCGAGCCATGAAGCAACAGGCCGTAGGACGCCGCGAGCAGGACCTCGAAGAACACGAACAGGTTGAACAGGTCCGCGGTCAGGAATGCACCGTAAAGGCCCATCAACTGAATCTGGAACAACGCGTGGAAACTCGACCCGGCGCCGTCCCAGCGGGCCATGGCGAACAGCAGGGCGCTGACGCCGATGATCCCGGTCAGCACCAGCATCAGCGCCGACAGACGATCGACCACCAGCACGATGCCGAACGGTACCTGCCAGTTGCCCGGCAGGTACACGCCGATGGATCCGGGCACGCCGGTGGTCTGGGTCCATTGCAGCAGCATCACCGAGATGCCGAGGCCGAGGAGACTGGAGAACAGGTTGATTTTCGCCTTCAGCGGTCGGTGCTTCTCGCCGAGCATCAGCATGATGGCGGCGGTCAGCAGCGGCAGCAGGATCGGTGCGGCGATCAGGTGAGTCATCGCCGTCATTCCTTGGGCTCCCTTCCGTCAACGTGGTCGGTGCCGGTCAGGCCCCGTGAGGCCAGCAGCACCACCAGGAACAATGCGGTCATGGCGAAGCTGATGACGATCGCCGTCAGCACCAGCGCCTGTGGCAGCGGGTCGGTGTAATTGAGCAGATCCTGCGGCACGCCGTCCTTGATGATCGGCTCCTTGCCGATGAACAGGCTGCCCATGCTGAAGATGAACAGATTGACGCCGTAGGACAGCAGGCACAGGCCCATCACTACCTGGAATGTCCGTGGCCGCAGGATCAGCCAGACCCCGGACGCGGCGAGTACGCCGATGGCGATTGCGATGACTTCTTCCATCAGACGGCTCCTTTGGCGGCAGCGGTTTTGTGGCCCCGGACCGATTGGTGGGCGAGGGCGGTGAGGATCAGCAAGGTCGAGCCGACCACCACGGCGTAGACGCCGATATCGAAGAACAGCGCGCTGGCGATATGGATGTCACCCAGCAGTGGCAAGCTGAAATGCCAGGTGTGGGTGGTGAGGAACGGATAGCCTACCGCCATCGCCCCGAGGCCGGTGACGGTGGCGAACAGCAGGCCGGTGCCCATCCAGCGCAGCGGTCGCAGGCTCATTTGCGCCTCGACCCACTGGGTGCCGGCGACCATGTATTGCAGGATGAACGCCACCGACATCACCAGGCCGGCGACGAATCCGCCACCCGGCTGGTTATGCCCGCGCATGAACAGGTAGAACGACACCACCAGCGCAATCGGCAGCAGCAGGCGCACCAGCACCGCCGGCACCATCATGAAGCCGAGCGCGGTGTCGCTGGCCGAGCGCGGGTTGACCAGATCGGTGACCACGTCGGGGGCGAGCAAGCGCTGCTGGGCCGGCAGTTGCAGGCTTTCTTTCGGTGGGCGGAAGCGACGCAGCAGGGCGAACACAGTCAGGGCTACGGCAGCGAGCACGGTGATTTCGCCAAGGGTGTCGAAACCACGGAAATCCACCAGCATCACGTTGACCACGTTGCTGCCGCCGCCCTCGGGCAGGGCACGGCTCAGGTAGAACGAGGAAATGTCGTTCGGCGTCTGCCGGGTCAGCATGGCGTAGGACAGCAGCGCCATGCCGCCGCCGACGGCAATCGACAGCAGCAAGTCGCGCAGACGCCGTACCCGCGCCTTGCGCAGGCTGCTTGGCAACGGCGAAACCTCTTCGATCCGCCGTGGCAGCCAGCGCAGGCCGAGCAGGATCAGCACCGTGGTCACCACTTCGACCACCAGTTGCGTCAGGGCCAGATCCGGTGCCGAGAACCAGACGAAGGTCACGCACGTCATCAGGCCGCAGACGCTGACCATGGTCAGGGCGGCGAGACGGTGATACTTGGCTTGCCATGCGGCGCCGAGGGCGCAGGCGATTGCCAGCAGCCACAGGGTCACGAATACGATCGAGCCAGGAATCTTCGGCCGATCGCCCCAGCTCAGACTGCTGTGCAGCATCGGGATCAGGCCGGCCAGCACTGCCGCCAACACCATCAGGAACAGCTGGGCTTGCAGACGCTTGGTGCCGATCCGCCGCTCCACCCGCCGGGCCAGACGCATCATCGCAACCAGACTGCGCTCGAACATTCGCTTGCCGTTGAGGCGGCCCGCCAGCGGCGGATACTTGAAGCGGCCGCGCTTGAGCTGGTTGCGCAGTAGCAGATACAGCACGATGCCGCCGGACATGGCGATCAGGCTCATGATCATCGGTGCATTGAGGCCGTGCCAGATCGCCAGGCTGTACTCCGGCAGCACGCCACCCACCACCGGCAAGGCGGCAGCGGCCAGCAATGGGCCTACAACTTGTGCCGGGAAAATCCCCACCAGCAAACAGGTGAACACCAGCAACTCGACCGGCGCACGCATCCAGCGCGGCGGTTCGTGCGGGGTGTGCGGCAGGTCGGTGGCAGTCGGGCCGAAGAACACGTCGACGGTGAATCTCAGCGAGTAGGCAACGCTGAACATCCCGGCAATGGTCGCGACGATCGGCAGGCTGGTTTCAACCCAGGCGGTGGCGTTGATGAACACGGTTTCGGCAAAGAACATTTCTTTCGACAGGAAACCGTTGAGCAGCGGCACGCCGGCCATGGACGCACTGGCCACCATCGCCAGGGTGGCGGTGAACGGAATCAGTTTGAACAGGCCGTTGAGCTTGCGGATGTCGCGGGTGCCGCTTTCGTGGTCGATGATCCCGGCGGCCATGAACAGCGAGGCTTTGAAGGTCGCGTGGTTGAGAATGTGGAACACCGCCGCCACGGCGGCCAGCGGACTGTTCAGGCCCAGCAGCAGCGTGATCAGGCCGAGATGGCTGATGGTCGAGTAGGCCAGCAGTCCCTTGAGATCGTTCTGGAACATTGCGCAGTACGCGCCGAGCAATAGCGTGGCGGCACCGGCGCCGCTGACGATGTAGAACCATTCTTCGCTGCCGGACAGCGACGGCCACAGCCGGGCCAGCAGGAAAACCCCGGCCTTGACCATGGTCGCCGAGTGCAGGTACGCCGAAACCGGTGTGGGTGCCGCCATTGCGTGCGGCAGCCAGAAGTGGAAGGGGAACTGGGCGCTTTTACTGAGAGCGCCGATAAGAATGAGGGGAAGCAGGATGGGGTAGAGGGCATGTGCGCGAATCAGATCGCCGGCGGCCAGGACCTTGTCCAGGTCATAGCTGCCGACCACATGGCCGAGGATCATGACCCCTGCCAGCAAGCACAATCCTCCCGCGCCGGTAACCATCAACGCCATGTAGGCGCCGCGGCGCGCGTCGTGGCGGTGGTGCCAGTAGCCGATCAACAGGAACGAGAAGAGGCTGGTCAGCTCCCAGAAGAACACGATCTGGATCAGGTTGCCGGAGATCACCAGCCCGAGCATGGCGCCCATGAACGCCAGAAAGAACGCGAAGAAACGCGGCACCGGATCGTCCGGCGACATGTAATAACGGGCATATAAGGAAACGAGGGTGCCGATTCCCAGCACCAGCATCGAGAACAGCCAGGCGAAGCCGTCCATGCGCAGGACGAAGTTCAGACCCAGGCTGGGCAGCCATGTGAATTCTTCGCGAATCACGCCGCCGTGGGCGATCTGCGGGTACAGCATCGCGACCGAGACAGTGCCGATCAGTGCGACCAGACCTGCCAGCAGGGATTCGGCGTTACGTGCGTTGTGCGGCAGCACGGCTGCCAGACAGCTGCCCAGAAAAGGCAGAAGCAGTAGAACTATCAGGGACATAGGCTTCTAATCTGCGGAAGTTTGTGAAGCATCATACGTGCCAGCTCCCGGATCGCCAAACGCGAGGATGTCTCTGAATCCTACAAAGTAGCCGTAAAACCCCCGTTTAGCCTTCGGTCTCGTGCTCCAATTCTTCCGTGACCGTTTGTGTCTCTTTGCCTTTGGTCTTCAATTCACTGACGATCACCGCCGCCACGATCAGTCCTGCGCCCACCAGTGCAATCGCTGGGAGACGCTCTCCTGCGATACGACCGACGATCCCGGCCCAGACTGGTTCACCGGCGTAGATCAAGGTCGCGCGGGTCGGCGAAACACTTTTCTGCGCCCAGTTCATCGCCACCTGAATTGCCGCACTCATCGCGCCCAGGCCCAGAGCCGTACTCAGCAGCAGCCACGAGAAATCCGGAATCGCCTCGCCGGTCGGCACCACCATCAAAAACGACAGCACCGAAGTCGTCGCCAGCTGCACCACGGTTACCCGGCGCACATCGACTTGCCCGGCATAGTTACTGATAAGGATGATTTCGGCCGCTATCGCGATGGCGCTGATCAGCGTGGCGATTTCACCGGGGCTGAAATTCAGCGAAGCACCGGACGGCCCGGAGAGCAGCATCAGCCCGGTAAACGCCAGCATGATGCCGATGCTCGGCATCAAACCCGGGCGCCGGCCGAGAACCAGCCATTGCAACAGTGGCACGAACGGCACGTAAAGCGCGGTGATGAACGCCGACTGACTGCTGGGAATGCTCTGCAAACCGACAGTCTGCAAGCCATAACCGAGCAGGATCGCCACGCCGATAAAGGCGCCGGCCTTGAGTTCGAACAGGGTCAGTTCCCGCAGGTGTTTCCAGGAGAACAGCGAAACAATGCCAGCTGCGGCGGCAAAGCGCAGGCCGACGAAAAACATCGGACCGCTGACGGTCATCGCGTGCTGCACCAGCAGAAAGGTGCCGCCCCAGAGCATGGTGATCAGCACCAGCACGCACTCGGCTTTGCTGAACCGGGAAAAACGCAGGGGAGTTTTGGGGGAGTTGGCTGACGTCATGACCTTGCGCACTTTTAAGGAGGGGACGCACAATGCGCCAAATGTTGCGCAGTATACTGCCCAACCCCAGCCAGTGAGCAATATAGTGCACAAAGATTCTGTACAACGGGCTTCGGTCCTGCAACACGTCAGCCAGAACGTCCGGCGCCTGCGCCATGCCGCCGACATGAGCCAGACGGCCCTCGCGGAAAAGTCCGGGGTCAGCCGGCGAATGCTGGTGGCCATCGAGGCTGGCGAAAAGAACGTCAGCCTGACCACCCTCGATCGCGTCGCCGAAGCTCTCGAAGTGGCCTTCAGCGATCTGATCCAGGCGCCTGACAACCGCGATCCCGGCCGTATCAACGAACTGGCCTGGGCTGGCAGCATCCCCGGCAGCAAAGCCGTTTTACTGTCCAAGGCCAACGCCACCCGTGCGGTTGAACAGTGGGAATGGTGCCTGCAACCGGGCGAGGTCTATCCCTCGCAACCGGACGCCGAAGGCTGGAGCGAGCAGATTTTCGTGTTCGAGGGCTGCCTGACGCTGATGCTCGGCGATCAACCCCAGCGCATCGCGGCCGGGGAGTTTTTCATGTTCGCCAGCAACCAGCCGCACACCTATCGCAATGACGGGGAAGTGGCCGCGCGCTTCGTGCGCAATGTGGTGATCTGACTGTTGCATGGCCGACAGCGGATAAACAGTTTGCTCCATCCTGCGTGCAGACTGCTTTAAGTTGTTATCTCAATCTATTGATAAATAAAGAAAATATATTCAGGCACGACTCCTGCTATGGGTTCTGGATCCTCATCCGGAAACCACGGAGTCGCCTCACATGACCGCCTCAATTCACACCTTCAAACGCCTCCTGACAATCGGGAGTGCCATCTGATGCCCCGCGAAATTCGTCTCAACGCCTTCGACATGAACTGCGTCGGTCACCAGTCGCCGGGCCTGTGGGCTCACCCTCGGGACCGCTCGTGGCAGTACAAGGATCTGGAGTACTGGACCGAACTGGCGAAAATCCTCGAGCGCGGCAAGTTCGACGGCCTGTTCATCGCCGACGTGCTGGGCATCTACGACGTGTACAACGGCAATGGCGAAGCAGCCATCCGGCAGGCGGCGCAGGTGCCGGTCAACGATCCGTTGCAACTGATCCCGCCGATGGCGCTGGTCACCGAACACCTGGGTTTCGGCCTGACCGCGTCGTTGTCCTTCGAACATCCGTATCCATTCGCCCGACGCCTGTCGACCCTCGATCACCTGACAAAGGGCCGGGCCGGCTGGAACATCGTCACCTCTTATCTGGAGAGCGGCGCGAAGAACATCGGCCAGCAAGCCCAGACCGAACACGACGCGCGCTACGACTTCGCCGAGGAATACCTGGAGGTCTGCTACAAACTCTGGGAAGGCAGTTGGGAAGAGGGTGCGATCCTGCGGGATCGCGAGCGGCGGATTTTCAGTGACCCGAGCAAGATCCACGAGATCCGCCATCACGGTAAACACTTCCAGGTGCCGGGCATTCACCTCTGCGAGCCGTCGCCGCAGCGCACGCCGGTTCTCTACCAGGCGGGAGCTTCCAGCCGGGGCAAGCAGTTTGCCGCCGAGCATGCCGAATGCGTTTTTGTCGCTGCCCCGTCGAAAGTGCTGCTGAAGAAAACCGTGGCCGACATTCGCCGCCGCGCCGCCGAGGCCGGGCGCGATCCGTCGAAGATCCTGATCTTCAACCTGCAAACCGTGATCCTCGGCGAGACCGACGCCAAGGCCAAAGCTAAGTTCGAAGAATACAAATCCTGGGTCAGCTACGAAGGCGCGATGGCGTTGATTTCCGGCTGGACCGGCATCGATTTCAGCCGTTTCAAACCGGACGAACCCCTGAAGCACGTGCACACCAACGCCATTCAATCGGCGGTCGAGGCGTTTTCCACGGCGGATCCGAACAAGGTCTGGACCCCCAACGAACTGGCTGACTGGGTCGGCATCGGCGGCTTCGGCCCGTTGTTCGTCGGCAGCCCGGAAACGGTGGCGGACCTGTTGCAGGAATGGGTCGACGAAACCGACGTCGACGGCTTCAACCTGGCCTACGCGCTGACCCACGAAACCTTCATCGATGCCGTCGAATTGCTGGTGCCGGAGTTGCAGAAGCGCGGTGTCTACAAAACCGAGTACGCGCCGGGGACCTTGCGCGAGAAGCTGTTTGGCAAAGGGCCGAGACTGCCGGAGATTCATCCGGGCAGTGGCTATCGAAACCTCGGCGAGCTGCATCGGCAGGAGAAAAAATTCGCGTCGGTCTAGATGTCGATGGGTGTTCAGCTATGAGGAATGTGATGAGACCACTCGTCGGACAAAGCAAGGAACCTGTAATTTCTGACAGTAGACGTTGATTGGGTAGCCGCTCCTAATAAGCAGGAGCGCGGGTCACGGCAGGTTATGCCTGTCGAGCACGAAGCGACTTTAACGAAAATCAACTGAAAGGAATTAACTTATGTTGGGTCCCATGCAAATCTTAGAAGCTGATGGAAAAGGAGTTGTCGAACTTTCGAAAATTGGCTCTCACGCTACTGGCGTGATCTCTCCTGTACCAAACCCGGCGCAAGGAGATAGGGCAGATGTTAATGCCGGCGGTAAGAGTATCGCTCAAGTACCACTCAATCTCTCCGGTGAAACCAGATTTCCAATACCGAAGAGTGTTTTATTGGACTTCGCGGATATTGGTGTGACACCGTTTTATTACAAGGCCGAGGACCAATTCGGTAATTCTGAGGAATCCGAGAAGAAAGATTTTGTAATTAAACAGTAAAACACAGTCAGCAGGAGACTCCCCCCGAAATGCCCGGCTCGATTGATGTCGACCAGGCATTTTCTGTGTCTTCGGTTTTGGCTTTGTTTAATTAAGTTGCCGCCAATAGCTTCCTGAGAGCTATCAGCGATGGTATTACCCTCATTCACTCCTTTGCGAACGGTGAAAACCGCATGAATGAGGTTTCAAATGAGCATTCGACCACGTCTGTCAGTCACGCCGACATCCTGATTGTCGGCGGCGGCCTCAGCGGCACGATGCTGGCGGTGCAATTGCTGCGTTTGCCGGGGCGCAGAAAGATTCTGGTGATCGAGCCCCGGGCCGAACTGGGCCGGGGCGAAGCGTACAGCGCGGTGGAGCTGGGCCACACGCTCAATGGCAACGCAGCGCGGATGAGCGTTGACCCGGACAATGCCGATGACCTGACTCAATGGCTGACCGATCACATCGCTGGTGGTGGCTGGCCCGAGTCGGATCAGCAGCATGTGCCGGTCAGCGAACTGTTTCCGCCACGGGGGCTGTTTGGCGTTTACGTGCAGCAGCGTCTGGCCGAAGCGCAGCAGGTGGGCGCGCAACACGGTTCGACGGTCGAGCATGTGCGCGCCGAAGTGGTCGATGTTCAGGCCTCCAGCGATTCCGTGCAGCTCACCTTGAATGACGGCCAGCAACTGCACGGCGCTTTTGCCGTGTTGGCAACTGGGATGTTCCCGGCTGCCCGCACCCCGCAAAAAGAATCCAGCGGTCTCAACGCGGCGGCGCTCGATCCGTGGGATGTCTCGGCCATGCGTCAACTCGATCCGCAATCAACGGTGCTGATCATCGGCTCCGGCCTGACCATGGTCGATGCCGTGGTGTCGCTGGAGCAGGCCGGGCATCGCGGGCCGATCGAGGTGTTTTCCCGGCATGGGCTGTTGCCCCATGTGCGTCGGCAACCGCCCGCGTGGGTGGACTTCCTTGCCGAGGATTACAGCATTCGCACGCCAAGGCAGTTACTGCGCGAATTGCGCCGACATTGTCGCGACGCCATCGCTCAAGGCATTGACTGGCAGGCGCCGCTCGACACCGTGCGTGCGCACATTGGCCGGTTATGGAGTCAGGCCAGCGATGTGCAGCGCCGGCAATTCGTGCGGCATGTCCGGCCGTGGTGGGAAAGTCATCACCATCGTTCGCCACCGCTGAGCGCTGAATTGGTCGAGCGTCTGCACCGGGAAGGGCGATTGCGCATTCATGCTGCGTCTTACAAGGGACTTGAGCCGGTATCGGGCGAGGGCGTGAGTATCCGCATTCGTCCTCGCGGCGAGGCTGAAACCCGAGTAGTGCAAGGCGCGGCGTTGATCAACTCCAGCGGCATCGAATACGACTGGCGCCGGGTCGCGCGACCTTTGCCGCAGCAGTTGTTGGCGCGCGGCCTGGTTCGACCGGGACCGTTGGCGTTGGGGATCGAGGCCGCAGTGGACGGTGCTGTGCTGGATGAAGAGGGCCGGGTCTCGAACCGCCTGTTCGCCATGGGCCCGCCGCTGCGTGGCATGTGGTGGGAAAGCACCGCTGTCACCGATGTCGCGTCGCAGGCCAAGGCACTGGCCGCGCGATTGGTTCGCTGATACCCAAATGCAGGAAACCCCGCTTCGGCGGGGTTTCCTGTTTCTGGCAGCTCAAACCTATCACTCAGTAGCGCTGATATTTGGAACCGAATTCCGGGCGGTTTTCTGCGACGTACAGCTTGGCCTGTTCAGCGTTTTGTTGCAGGTTGAGGTTGCCCTTGTGTTCGGCATCGATGCTGACGGTGTCGACGTTCAGGGTGCCGGACTGGCCAACGGTCGCCGCCGCGACAACCGGGGTGCTGGCGTGTGGGGCGGCGATGGCGGAGGTGGCGCCGATCAGGGAAACGATGAAGCCGAGTGCGATGATGTCTTTCATGATGTTGCTCCAGAGAGTGGGGAGAAGATGGAGCCCACTCTAGTGCTGGAGGGTTTTGATGTGAAAACACCCTTGCGCATAGTCGTTATCGAAGGCGTTGATGCCTGATCAGCGCGGTAGGGTATTGCTCAGCCAGCGCTGGCGCAGCTGCTCCAGACGGCCGTCGGCCCGCAATGTATCCAGCGCCTGCTGCCAGCGTGCGACCTGTTTCGGATCGGTCTGCGGCGAAAAGGCAATGTAGGTGTTCTGTTTCATCAACGGGATCTGGTACTGCAAGCGTCCCGGCTCCATGCCTTGCTCGCGGGCGAGGGCGGCCTTGGACCAGGTATCGGAGACCACGAAATCGGTACGCCCCAGGCTGAACAGTCGCATCATCTGCTCCGGGGTTTCGACGCCGTAGAGGTTGTTCAGGTCTTGCCCTTGCAGGTAGCTGTAGACCAGCCATTTGCGCGGCACGGTGATCCGGCCCAGGTGATCGGCTTCACGCAGGCTGTGCACGGGAGGCTGGAGATTGTCGCGGGCGTACAGTGCGGTTTCGACTTCGATCAGCGGCCCGACCCATTGATAGCGATCGTCGCGGTCGTCGGTACGCAGCACGGTGAATACGCCGGTGTCGGGCGTGTCGCTGGCCATGCGCAGGGCGCGCAGCAGCGGGACTTGTTGCAGATGAATGCGGTCGCCGGTCTGGGTCGCCAGAGCCTGCACCACGTCAACACCGAATCCTGCGAGCTGATTACCTTGCATGAAATGCAGGGGCGGGTGGTTGTCGGTGAGCAGTTGCAGGTCCGCCGAGTTGGCCGTCAGGGCCAGCATGGACAGCAGACAGGCGGCAAATCGTTTCATGGATCGTCCCTGAACAAATCAATCGCGCAGCTTAGTACGAGCCATGACGGCTGTCGTGGGGAAACAGCGGGGCTTTTGTGTCAGAGAACAAGGCTTATCGGTAGTGAACGCTGCGGGGGCAGAGCGCCCCCGGCAGGAATCGACAACGGCGGGTACATACGATCAGTAGCGCTGGTACTTCGAACCGAACTCGGGACGGTTCTCGGCGACCAGTACGCTGCGGGCCGAACGCTCGCGCAGTTCCTGCAAGCGGTCGGCGCCACCTTCAGCGACGCGTTCGCGCAACTCTTGCAAACGGTCAGCACCGCCTTCGGCTACGCGCTCACGCAGTTCCTGCAAACGATCCGCGCCGCCTTCAGCCACGCGTTCACGCAGTTCCTGCAAGCGATCCGCGCCACCTTCGGCAACGCGATCCTTCTGCAGGTTTTCCGAGCCGTACTCGGCAACCAGCGGCTGGGAGCTGGCGGATGCCAGGTCGGCCAGGGCCAGGCCGCTGAGCAGGCTGATTGCGAGTACCAGGGATTTCGAGGACTTGAACATGGTGCTTCTCCTTGCGTTTGAGATGAATGAACCAGTGCTTTCTGGTGGGTTCATTCAAACGCGAGGGTGTATCGCTGATATGTGGTGTTACGGCCCGAAAACACGGGTTACGTATCTGCGCGGCGAATTTATACAGAGTGATACAAATCCGTCAGGATTCGGCGAGCATCTCCACGGCGAAGGAGAAAACATAACCCTCGTTGCGCACGGTCTTGATGTAGGTCGGCTCGCGAGAGTCGTCCAGCAGACGTTGACGCAGGCGACTGACCAGCAAATCGATGGAGCGGTCGAACAGGTCGGCGTCGCGACCCTGAGTCAGATTGAGCAACTGGTCGCGGCTGAGCACCCGTTGCGGATGGTCGAGAAACACCCGGAGCAAGCGATATTCGGCGCCACTGAGGGCAACCATGGTGTCGTCTTCATCGAGCAGGTGGCGGGCGGTGGTGTCCAGGCGCCAGCGGCCGAACGCGAGCAGGCGCCCGGTTTCGGTGATCAGCAGATTGGGTGGCAGCATTCGCGTGCGGCGCAGCACGGCGTTGATCCGCGCCAGCAACTCGCGGGCAGCGAAGGGTTTGGTCAGGTAATCGTCGGCGCCCATTTCCAGGCCGAGGATGCGGTCGGTCTGGTCGTCGCGGGCGGTGAGCATCAGGATCGGGATCGCCTTGTGCTTGCCGGCGCGCAGTTCGCGGCACAGCACCAGCCCGTCATCGCCGGGGAGCATGATGTCGAGCACGATCAGGTCGACCGTGTTGGCTTCCAGAAAACTGCGCATCTGCCGGCCATCGGCGACCACGGTGCTGCGCAGGCCGTTCTTGGTCAGGTAATTGCCGACCAGCTCGCGGATCTCGCGGTCATCGTCGACGATCAGGATGTGGTTGATGTGATCCATGGTTCGCTCTTTTTATAAGGAGTGCCCGAAGCGTTGCGCTTCGGGCACTTGTCGCTTCGGGTCAGGACACCACGCGATAGCACGGCACATACGCCGCGCCGCCCGGCAGTTTCATCCGGTGCTGGGCGACGAAGGCTTTGAGCAGCAGATCGAGCGGCTGCATGATCGCGGCGTCGCCACGGATCTGGTACGGCCCGTGTTCCTCGATCAGGCGGATGCCCTTGTCCTTGACGTTGCCGGCCACGATCCCGGAGAACGCGCGGCGCAGGTTGGCCGCCAGTTCATGAGGGGGCTGGTCGCGGTGCAGCTTGAGGTTGGCCATGTTTTCGTGGGTCGGATCGAACGGGCGCTGGAAGCCCTCGTCGATCTTCAGCAGCCAGTTGAAGTGGAACGCGTCGGCGCGTTCGCGGCGGAACTGCTTCACGGCCTTGAGGCCCGCGGTCATCTGCCGCGCCACTTCGGCGGGGTCGTCGATGATGATTTCGTAGTGCTTTTTCGCTGCTTCGCCGAGGGTGGCGGTGACGAAGGCGTCGAGTTGCTCCAAGTACGGCGCGGCATGTTTCGGCCCGGTCAAAATCACCGGGAACGGCAGGCCGGCGTTGTCCGGGTGCATCAGGATGCCCAGCAGGTACAGGAACTCTTCGGCGGTACCGGCGCCGCCCGGGAAGATGATGATGCCGTGGCCGACGCGGACGAAGGCTTCCAGACGCTTTTCGATGTCCGGCAGGATCACCAGCTCGTTGACGATCGGGTTCGGCGCTTCGGCGGCGATGATGCCTGGCTCGGTCAGACCGAGGTAACGGCCACCGTGAATGCGTTGCTTGGCGTGGGCGATGGTCGCGCCTTTCATCGGGCCTTTCATCACGCCGGGACCGCAGCCGGTGCAGATGTCGAGGCTGCGCAGGCCCAGTTCGTGGCCGACTTTCTTGGTGTATTTGTATTCTTCGGTGTTGATCGAGTGGCCGCCCCAGCACACGACGATTTTCGGCTCGACGCCCGGACGCAGGGTGCGCGCGTTGCGCAGCAGGTGGAAGACGTAGTCGCTGATGCCCTGGGAGGTGCTGAGGTCGATGCTCAGGGCGTCGAGTTCGTTTTCGGTGTAGACGATGTCGCGCAGGGCGCTGAACAGCATTTCCCGGGTGCTGGCGATCATTTCGCCGTCGACGAAGGCGTCGGCCGGGGCGTTCAGCAGTTCCAGGCGCACGCCGCGATCCTGCTGGTGGATGCGGATTTCGAAGTCCTTGTAGGCTTCAAGAATGGTTTTTGCGTTGTCGACATGGGCGCCAGTATTGAGGATTGCCAGGGCGCACTGGCGAAAGAGGGTGTAGGTGCTGCCGGTTCCGGCCTGGCTCAGTTGCTGAACTTCACGTTGGGAAAGGGTTTCGAGGCTGCCTTTTGGGCTGACCGAGGCATTGATTACGTGTCGTTGGGTCATGCAGTGATCCTTAAAACGATGTCATTGCCGGCATGGCCAATGGCATCCGAATAGTGTGTATCCATGAATGAAGATGGCACGATCTGCGTGGTATCGCCATGTCCCCGTTGGACTTTGAAAAGATGAAAAGGCGCTCCAGCATAGCTAAATCCGCCTCAGAGGCGATAATGCGCCGGCCTCTTTTTATTTCAAGCCATGGAAGCCTGTCGCGATGTTCGAGATTCAACCGATCGATGCCATCACTTATCGCCAGCAGACCCGGCGCAGCACGCTGATCATCGCGGTGCTGTTTCTGGTGCTGGCGATGGCGTTTTCGACGGCGGCGGTGGCGCTGTTCGGCGAGCCGGGCGGGGATAACCTGCGGTTCAATGTCGGCGGGGTGTTTGGCGCATTTCTGCTGACAGCGGCGTTGCTGCGCGGGCGTTTCTGGAACCAGACCTGGATGGCCCCGGCGGTGTACGGCTGGCGGCTCAAGCGCAGCCTGATGAGCGTCACCAGCGTGATGCATCAGGTGACGGCAGCGGTGGAGAAGGGTGATCCGGTGGCGATGAAGGTGCTGCGTTTCTATCACCTGGGGCTGACCCAGATGCATGAACTGGACGGTAACTCCAGCGATCACGCGCAATTGCACCGGGAAGTCGAAACACACAAGACGCGGATGGAGGCGCTCGGTCTGGATACCGATCAGACGCGCCTCGATCCGGCCTGGCTGGAAACCTTGAAAGCGCGCTAAAACGGAATGCGTGCGGCGCGCCGGAGTTTCCAGCGACGGATCAGGCGCCCGTAGACCAGCAGGTTGACCACCAGCACCACGCTGCCCAGCACCAGCTGAATCTGCGGCGTCAGCCCGGCCGGGTAGATGATCGGCCAGACGTAATGTTCGATGAAACCACCCGCGTATTCGGTCTGCCCGGCAGCGTGGCGCATCAGGTTTTCCCAATAGGTCAGTGGACAGGTCAGGTGCAACACCTCGACCGCCACGCCCCAGGCCGCCGCCGGCAAATGCAGCCACATCAGCCGCGGCCACTTGAGCACCAGCAGCCCGCCGAACAGCACGAACAGAATGAACAGCAAATGAAACAGCACCAGCCCGTCGGCGGCTATTCGATACAGCATGTCGTCTCCCTGACGCGTGTGTGAATGGTTGCCATGTTACGCCGGTAAACGACTGACGGAAGGAAGGATTTGCGCCAACTGCGCAAGATTGTTCAAGCCATGAAAGGGCGTTTGCTGGCAGAGTCCGGGGTCTTGTCTCACGGTTGAAGAGTGATATGTCTGACTCATTAATGCCGCGCAGTGCCTTTCTTCGCGGAGCCGCGGCGATCATGCCGTTATCCCTGGCGACCGCGCCGTGGGGGCTGCTGGCTGGCTCCATGGCGATCGAAGCCAACCTCACGCCGCTGCAAGGGCAGGGCCTGTCGAGCATCGTGTTCGCCGGCGCTGCGCAACTGGTGGCGATCGGCATGCTCAAGGGCGGCGCCGGGATTTTCTCGATTCTGCTGACCACGCTGCTGCTGACCTCGCAACATTTGCTCTACGGCATGAGCATGCGCCACGTGATTTCGCCGTTGCCGGGTCGCTGGCGTATCGGCCTGGGCTTTTTGCTCACCGATGAACTGTTCGCCCTGACCAGTCAGCATGATCGCCAGCAGTTCAACCGCTGGTACGCCTTGGGCGTCGGCCTGACGTTCTACATCGCCTGGAACCTCTTCACCCTGGCCGGCATTGTGCTCGGCAGCAGCATTCCGGGGCTTGAGCATCTGGGGCTGGACTTCTCGATTGCCGCCACCTTCATCGCATTGATCACCCCGGTGGTGCGCAATGTGCCGACGGTGGTCTGCGTGGCGGTGTCGCTGTTCTGCTCGGTGCTGTTCAGTTACTGGCAATGGGGTTCGGCGCTGGTGCTGTCGGGCCTGGCCGGCATGATCGCCGGGTTTATCTGCAACAAGCTGTATCGGGAGCGCACATGATGGTCTGGGCAGTGATTTTCGGCATGGGGATTCTGGTGTTCCTCAACCGTTACGTGTTTCTCGAACCGCGCCTGCCGGTGCGTTTGAGCAGTAACGCGCGGCAGTTTCTCGGGTTTGCCGTGCCGGGGATGTTGACCGCGATTTGCGGGCCGATTGTATTCATGCCGGACAAACAACTGAATCTGCAGTGGGATAACCCTTATCTGCTGAGTTCACTAGTGGCAATCGGCCTGGTGATCTACACGCGTAATACATTGCTCAGCATGCTATTGAGCATGGCGTTCTTCTTTCTATTGCGCTGGTGGCTTTAAGTTCTACGCTTAATGGATGAATTCCATTAGCGAGGTGAACATGGCAATCGAGCAGAAACGTCCCGAAAAAGATGACGAGCCGAGCGAAGAAGAGATCGAGCGGGAGAAACACAAGGAGCAGACCTGGAAGCATGACGACAGCCGCGAGTTGTCCGACCGTGATCAGGAACGCCCGCTGAAACCCTGAACGCCACAACGAAAAGCCCCGCGATTGCGGGGCTTTTCGTTTTATCAAAGATCTTCCAGCTGCGTGAAATCGGGGTGGGAGGCCCGATAACCCAAGGTCTTGTCGATCCAGGCATTCAGCTCGTTGACCATCACCGGCGGGTGGCAGGGATAGTTTTCGAGGGTGGCGCGCAGGATGCGGTCGATATCGGGTACGTCACGCAGGTTTCGAGTCTTTATGTAGTGGCCGATAAAACAGTCGAGTTGAAAGCGTTCTGTCGTGGACAGATGAATACACTCCAGGCCTGTGACCTGTTTGATTGCAAAATCGTCGCGCAACTTAGTTCTCTGCAAGGCTTGTTAAGTTTGTGGGTATTCCTGGTTTTGCTGACTCTTTGGTCAACTGGTATGCCAAAAGGAAATGCGGCGCGCATGCTATCCGTAGTGTTTGTAAATGTATGTATGACGGTTGAAATGTCAGACAGGCGGTTAGTTCAATCAAACGACTGTTTATGTTGAATGTTTCGCGTTTGAAACACCGGGTGTAACGCGCAGGATTCAATTCGTGGATTCCTGCCCTTGATAACGCACCGCGCCGGCATTTATTTATGTCACCGCTTCAATCAATTCCGCACCCTGATTGCGGGAGTTGCCCACCGCTTTGCCGACTTTGTGCCATTGGAACGCTTCGCTGGGTTCGGCTTCGAACAGCAGCATCTGCTCGGCGCGTTCGGTGGGCGTGGCGGGATCGAGCCATTCGTGCACCCGATCGGCGCACAGCACGATCGGGCGCCGGTCATGCACATCGAGCAAGCCGCCTTCGCTGTTGGCGGTGATGATGACGAAGCCGTCGTCTTCCCGTGGAGGTTCGCCGGGTGTCGGAAATTGGCCGATGGCGGCGCAGAAAACCGGTTGATGATCGGCGCGACGAATCAGCCAGGGCTGTCGGCTTTTGTCGGGGGCATCGACCCACTCGAACCAGTTGTCGACCGGCACGATCAGCCGATTACGCCAGATCGCTCGAAAGAACGGCCCGTGTGCGACTTTTTCCAGCCGCGCGTTGATCGGTGCGGCGCGATCCTTGGCCCAGTGCGGACGCCAGCCCCAGCGCAGATTGTCGGCGTATAGCCGTTGTTCGTGTTGATGGAGGATCGCCAGCGACGTCGTGGGTGCAGCGTTGTAATGCGCCAGCGGTGCGTCGCCGACGTGATTGATCAGCGCATCGGGAATGCTCAGCACCGCGACGAAATCGTGGATGCCCCGGTATTGCGACAGTCTTCCGCACATTGGCCGACCCTCCGGCGAACAGCTGCCTGAAGGTTTGAGCTTAGTTGCACGGTTCAATCCTTGCTGCCCTGGCCGGTGAACGCGTCGCGCCAGACCAGCCAGCGGCGTTCCAGTATGGCCAGCAGGCCGTCGCTGAGTTTGCCCAGCAGCGCCAGGACGATGATCGCGGCCAGCACGATGTCCGGCCGCGAAGTTTCGCGACCGTCGCTGAGCAGGTAGCCCAGCCCTTTGGTCGCCGCGATCAGTTCGGCCGCGACCAGAAACATCCACGACAGGCTCATGCCGCTGCGCAACCCGGTGAACAGGCCGGGCAGGGCAGCAGGCAGCAGAATTCGTCTGACCAGTTGCAGCGGACTGAAACCATAGATGTGCCCGACCTCCACCAGTTTGCGGTCGATGTTGCGGATCGCCGCGACCACGTTGACGTACACCGGGAAGAACGCACCGATGGCGATCAGGACAATTTTCGAGGTCTCGTCGATCCCCAGCCACAGCAGCAACAGCGGCACCCAGGCCAGGCTGGGAATCGAACGCAGCGCGGCGAAGGTCGGTTCCAGATAGGCCTCGGCTTCGCGGCTGAGGCCGACCCACGCGGCAAACACCAGCGCCAGACTCGCGCCGATGGCAAACCCCAGCAGCACGCGAATCAGGCTGGCGCCGATGTGTTTCCACAAGGCACCTTCGGCCAGATCGGTGAGGGTCAGGGCGATCTCACTCGGCGCGGGCATCTGGTAGGACGGCAGCCAGCCGATGCGTACGATAAATTCCAGGGCGATCACGATCAGCAGTGGCAGCGCCAGGCCTTTAAGGCTCCGGCGCCAGAGTGGATTCAACGGAAAGGGTTTTCGGCGTGGGGCCGACAAGGCGAGGCGGGCGGGAAAGTCGTTGCTCATGGACGGTTCTCCGCTCACGACAAATCCGCGACGGGCGCGGATTTGTTGTGAGCCTGATCGGTTACTGGGCGGCGGCGACTTGCTGGAAACCGGTGTCGATCAACTGATCGATGACCTGATCGACATTCACCCCACGGCGCACCAGCTCTTCGGAGACCAGAATCGGCGCGGCGGCTTTCGACGCCAGCACGTCCTTGGCGGTCAGTTGCGGGCTGCTCAGGTCGGTGCGCGACAGTTGCAGCTTGGCCACATCCAGCGGCAGACCGGATTCGCTGGCGAGCAACTTGGCCAGTTCTTCGGGGTTCTTCACCGACCACTCGCGGGCCTGCTCATAGGCCTTGATCACGGTGTCGATGGTTTGCGGGTGCTGCCTGGCGTATTGCTCGGTAACGCTGACCACGCCGTAGCTGTTGAAGTCGCGATTGCGGTACAGCAGGCGCGAACCGGCCTGCACCTGACTGGCGGCCATGTGCGGATCGAGGCCGGCCCAAGCGTCGACATCGCCTTTCTCCAGGGCGGTGCGGCCGTCCGGATGTTGCAGGTGCACCAGTTCCACGTCGTCCTTTTTCAGCCCGGCCTGTTGCAGGGTGCGCAGGGTGAACAGGTACGGATCGGTGCCTTTGGTGGCGGCGATTTTCTTGCCCTTGAGGTCGCCGACGGACTGGATCGGCGAGTCCTTGCGCACCACCAGCGCGGTCCATTCGGCGCGGCTGTAGACGTAGACCGATTTGATCGGGCTGCCATTGGCCCGGCTGAGCACGGCAGCGAGGCTGGCCGACGAGGCGAAATCCACGCCGCCGCTGTTGAGGTATTCCAGCGAGCGGTTGCTGCCCTGGCTCAGCACCCAGCTGACTTTGCTCTGGGGCAGGGCTTTTTCCAGATAGCCCAGGTGTTTGAGCGCCAGGCTGACCGGCGAGTAATAGGCGTAATCCAGATGCACTTCGGTCGGCGGCGCTTCGGCAGCGTGGGCGAGCGGTTGCAGACTCAGGGCTACTGCGCAGGCCGCGAGCAGCGTTTTGACGCGGGAAAACGGTAAGAGGTATTTCATGGGCACGCTCCGGCAAGGCAACAGATTCTTATGTCCAAAAAGATATTTTTATCCAATGCTTCCTGCATGAATGGAATATTGCAGGCTCTGTGCCATGTGCGCTTTTTCCCGTATTTACGGGGTCTAACGCCGGTTTTGCAGGTTTGAAGTGTTGCAGGGAGAACACTGTGCCGAGCCACTGTTGCTCGGCCAACAGTGCGGCGGGAAGGTGCTGAGCTTATGCGCTAATCGAATTTCAAATCTGATTTGTAAGAGCGTTATGGTCTATAAAAATCCCTTCTGCAGGACTCACTATGAAGCTCTCACGTTTCCTACGCGCCGCGTTGACCAGCGCACTGTTTGCCACGCCATTGACCTACGCTGCCGAACCCTTGGTCCTGCACGTCGGCGACCAGAATTACTACAACATCCGCGCGTCCATAGAGGCGTCCGGCGTGTTGAAGGACGCGCCTTACACGGTCGACTGGAAACACTTCCAGGCCGCCGCGCCATTGGCCGAGGCGTTGCAGACCGGCTCGCTGGATCTGGGTTTCCTGGGGGATTCGGGATTTCTGTTTCTGGCCGCCAAACAGGCGCCGGTGAAGTTGATCGGTGTGTCGCGACAGAACCCGGACACCATTGCCCTGTTGGTGCCCAAGGATTCGCCGGTGAAAACCATTGAGGACCTGAAGGGCAAGAAAGTCGCCTACTGGCCGGGAGCCTGGAGTCAGCAATTGACCTTGCGGGCGCTGGAGCAAGGCGGTTTGCCGGAGAACTACGTCGACTTCGTCAAGCTGATGCCGATCGATGCAGCCGCCGCGCTACCGCAAGGCAGCATCGATGCGTTCCCGGTCTGGGAACCCTACATTTCCCAGCAGATCGTGTTCTCCGGTGCGCGGCCGATTCTCACGGCGAAAAACCTGATGCCGGGCTTGAGCGCCATTGCGGCATCGGCGCCGTCCATCGACAGCAAGCGTGAAGCGATCGCCGATTTCCTCGGGCGCCTGAAGCAGGCCCGGGCCTGGGTTGACAGTCACACCGACGAGTACGCGGACCTGTGGGCGAAGAAAGCCAACCTCGATCAGCAGGTTTCGCGGCACTGGTTGCGCCAGGCGCACATGACGGTCGGCCCGGTCGATCAACAAGCCGCCGCCGATCTGCAAAGCACCGCTGACTTTCTGTTCAAGGTCAAGGCGCTGCCGGCTCCACTGGCCACGGCGGGGATCATCGACAGCTCGTTTCAACAGGCACTGGCACGCTGAGCGAGCGCCGGAACCAAACCCTGTGTATCTTTATCCAACCTCGGCCCATCTCAATGGGTCGCAGGGAGGCAGCAGCGGCGAAGGAGTTTTGCCAATCGACAACATGACCGCAACGGTCGGGCTCAAGGCAAAACATGACACAGTGGTTCAAGCTTTTCTGCGCGATGGCGGTGGCCATCGGGCTGGCCGGATGCATCGCCGCTCCCATCGAAATGACCGCACAGACCGAAGCCCGGCTCAAAGAGCAGGCGCCTGTGCGCTTTCTGTTGACCTTCGATGACGGGCCCAGCGCTTCCAGTTTTTTCAACCCGACCGACACCGTGCTCGACAGCCTCAAGGACAACCCGCTGCAGCCGGGGATCAAAGCGGTGTTTTTCGTGCAGACCCGCGCGCCGCGAGCGGGCAACAGCGAGATCGGCCGGCGGGTCATGCGCCGCGAGCACGCCGAAGGGCACATTCTGGGCTTTCACACCGCCACCCATTGGCACACCAATCATCGATTGCTCGACCCGGATGAGCTCGAAACCACGTTGACCAACGGCTCGGCGGACATCGCGGCGATCACCGGCGCGCCGCCGACATTGCTGCGTCCGCCGTTCTGGAACTTCGACAAACGCACCTTCGCCGCCTATCAGCAGCACCACATGCAGGTGTTGTTGACCGACCTGAGCGCCAACGACGGCAAGATCTGGGGTTTCAACGCCAGCCCCCGGCGGCGGGCGAACATGCTGCGCCAGCTGTCGGAAGTTCGCGAACGGATTGCCCTCGGTGAATTGCCAACGGTGGACGGAGTGATTCCGGTGGTGGTGACCTTCCATGACCTCAACCGCTACACCGCCCGCCACACCCGCGAGTACTTGCAGATTCTGCTCGACAGCGCCGCCGCCACCGGTGTGCGACTGGCGGACAAACCGTTCTATGGCGATCGCGCGACACTGGAAAAAGCCGCGCTGGCGCGCACGGTGGGCGAGTCGTCGAAGCCGGTGAATCTGCCGGGGATCTGGAACTGGATTTGGGACCATGACTCGCATTGAGAGCGGCGACTTGAAGATGTGAAGCGGTTGGCAAATTTTGCGGGTGTCGGTGAGAGCAAGGCGACAAAAGCTCATCTATGCTGATCGGGTCGCCCGAGCCTTCGCCTGTGAGGCGTGCCCCCCATGATTGCCATTACCGACATTTGCCGCATCGTCGAATCCGGCTTTTCGCCGCTGTATTGCGATTGCACCGAAACGGCGCAGGGACTCTTGCAGATCAAGGTTTACGAACCCGACAGCGGGCGTGTCAACCTGTTGCTCAACGGGGTGTCCCCGGAGCATCTGGTCACCATTCGTGACATCTCCAATTTCATCGGTGAATTGCGCACCGAAATGAGCGCCGGACGCCGGGCTTTCGCCGGCTGACGGTCAAAGACGTCGCTGAAAGGCGCGGACGATGCTCAGCGTGGCGTCACTGACGTTCAGATTCTGCACCGCATCCAGCGGGTGCCAGAGACAGTCGACGATTTCATTCAGCGGGCGAACCTGATCGATATTCAGCACCGACGCCTCGTAGACGTGGTGACGGGTGCTGCCGTTCTGCAATTCCATCAGATAGAGCATGTCATCGCTGTCCAGCCCGGTTTCCTCCTTGAGTTCTCGGACGGCGGCTTGCGCGCGGGTTTCTCCCGGTTCGACGGTGCCACCCGGAAGCGTCCAGCGGCACCTTGGTTTGCGCACCAGGAGAATGTGTCGATCCTGCTCGCAGATGACGGTTGCTCGTACTTTCATGTGTTACCCGATTGCTGGTTGTCATAAATCTGTCATGAATTAGCAATATTTGGGCCGCTACCGCTTTAGAGCTTCTGAGTGCCTGGCAGCGGCAAAAGTGCCGGAGACTTGACGCGGCCGCGGTGCGACGTTCGGTCGGCACGGCAGCGCGTCGCGGGTGTAAGGTGGAAAAGTTCGTTACCAGACAGGAGGTGCCTATGAGCATGGCGATGCTGAATAAAATGCACATGAATGGCTACGATGTACTCAGCGTGAACAACGGCCCGTGGCGGGTCTGCACGCAGGGTGACCGGCTCGCTTCGTTTGCCAGCCGCGAGGAAGCGCTGGCGTACGCCGCCGCGCTGCCGGGGTACAAAAGCCGCGCACGCGGTCGCAAGGCAGACTGAAGGTCTGTGAAGAAAAAGCCCCGGTTGTCCGGGGCTTTTTGCTGTGGGCAGGGTGAGGTTCAGTGGACTTTGGTTCGGCTGATGGCGCGGGCTTTCACTTCCCGGGCATACAGTTGCAGGCGTTCTTCATCGCTTTGCAGCACTTCGCAGGATCTGAGCACCGCCTGGGCGTCGGCCTCGTTGCCCGACTGACGCAGTTGCTCGGCGATGCGCTTGAGGTCCACCGCCGACCATCTCAGGTCCGATGCCACGCTTTGCAGGTCACGCTGAAGTTCGTGTTCGTATTCATTGAGCCGCATGATCACCTCCGGAACATTCTCGGTAAAACAGAGTAGCCGCATTTTTCCGGTGTGGGGCAAGGTCTTCTGTCGGTGAGCTGAATGGCCCGGTTTTCGGGGAATACAGGCAGAGCGCTACGATGGATGTCCGAACAGTTACAGGGTACATTCGCGTTTTTTCAGAAGAAGGAATCACCATGCGGATGTTGATCGGGGGGATGCTGATGGCGGCATTGGCCGGTTGTTCGCTGCCTGCGTCACTGGTGCCGGGCGAGCCGAATGTCAGCAAGATCAGCGGCAAGACTCCCAAGGATTACGCCGCGTGTGTATTGCCACTGTGGCAGCAGGACGTTGCCAAGACGTCCCAGACAGCGATTTCCAATGGCTACCGGATCACCGCGCCGAGCATCGTCACCGCCGACGAGATTCTCGATGTGGTCAAGTACAAGGACGGCAGCCGCGTCTCCCTGTATCAGGGGCCGCCGTGGGCGAAGTCCGGGTCGTTGCGCAAAGCGGTGCGCGACTGCCTGTAAGGTCGAATAAAAAAAGCAGAAACCGGTGATCGGTTTCTGCTTTTTTTTGCCTGCTGATCGAGCTCAGTCCGAGATGTCGGTAAGCGGAATGCCGGCGCCACCCGTCTTCTTTTCCCGGCGATCCTGCATCCAGTCTTCGACTTGGCTGTTGAACCCTGCCGGTGCCTTGCGCCCGACCTTTCTGGCGATGTCGAGGATGGTCTGCTGGGCGAGGGCTTCTTCCATGCGCTTCTGCGCGGTCATCATCGCGGCGTGAATCGAGCAGGTGCCGTCCAGTGCCCAGTCCGGCGGCGAGCCGTCAAACAGCGCGCAGCGTCCGCGAATGTCCCGGCATTCGAAAATGTTCTTGGGACCATCGATGGCATTGACGATGTCGAGCAGGGTGATTTCATCCGCCGGACGCGCCAGGGTGAAGCCGCCGCGCACACCGCCGGTGGATTCCACCAGTTTGCCTTTGGCCAGTTTGGTGAAGATCTTCGCCAGGTAATCCAGCGGCACCCCTTGCAGCTCTGCCAGGTCACGCACGCTGGCTTCACGACTGTCACCGCCGCTGCCCACCAGAAAGGTCAGGCAGTGAATGCCGTACTCGACCCCCGCACTGTAAAGCGACATAACTATCTCCGACTGTATTTGTCGCCGATGTTATCAGGGTTGTTCGTGGCAAACAAATCGGGAACGCCTTGGGTTTTTGGCTCTGAGGATCCCGTTTTTCTTGGTTTTCAGCTAAATCAATGAGTTGTGGAGGGCGGATACGCTCAATCTGAGCTATCGAAGTTTTCGATGCTAATCATCACAAAATCTGACTTGTCGGATTTAAAGGCGACCAATACAGTCGCCGTTATCCGGTGAGCAGCCTTCCGCGTTCTTGAAAAATACAGACGTGTCCGCTCCCGATGATGTGAATCCTTCAACCTCATTCAGTGACTTGGCTTCGTGCCTGGAGAGAACAATGAAACAGCACATTCTGGTAATCGGCGCAGGTTTCGGTGGCATGTGGACGGCATTGAGCGCCACGCGCCTGGTCGACATTCACAATCGGGACAACATCGAAGTGACCGTGTTGGCGCCGCAGGCCGAGCTGCGCGTTCGTCCGCGTTTCTACGAGCCGAATGCCCACACGCTGGCGGCGCCGCTGGGCGATCTGTTCGATGCGGTTGGCGTCAACTTCATCAAGGGCGCGGCGAACACCATCGACGTGCAGGCGAAAACCGTGGGCTACACCGACGCAGCCGGTGCGCAGCAGGTGTTCAACTACGACAAACTGGTGCTGGCCTCCGGCAGCGGCCTGGCCCTGCCAGACACCCCGGGCGTGGCGCAATATGCGTTTGACGTCGACCAGATCGAAGCCGCCATCCGCCTGGAAAACCACCTGGATTCGCTGATCGGCCAGCCTGAAAGCCAGGCACGCAACACCGTGGTCGTCGCCGGCGGCGGTTTCACCGGTATCGAAACCGCCACTGAAATGCCGGCGCGTCTGCGCGCTGTGCTGGGCGCTGATGCCAAGGTTCAAGTGATCATCGTTGACCGTGCGCAGAAAGTTGGCGCGTCCATGGGCGAAGCCATCAGTGTGTCGATTGCCGAAGCGAGCGAAGAGTTGGGCGTTGAATGGCGACTGGGTGTGTCGGTGCTGTCGGTCGATGAAAACGGCGTGACCCTGTCGGACGGCCAGCGCATCGACGCAAAAACCGTGGTCTGGACCACCGGTGTACGTGCCAGCTCCCTGACCGAGCAGATTCCTGCCGAGCGCGATCGCCAAGGTCGCCTGCACGTTGATGCCAACCTGAAAGTCATCGGCCAGGACGACATCTTCGCCACCGGCGACGTGGCTTACGCGGCCACCGACGATGTCGGCAACTTCGCCCTGATGACCTGCCAGCACGCGATTTCTCTTGGTCGTCACGCCGGTAACAACGTCGCGGCGCAGATTCTGGGTGTCGACCCGACGCCGTACAGCCAGCCGAAGTACGTGACCTGCCTCGACCTCGGCGCCTGGGGCGCGGTGTACACCGAAGGCTGGGATCGTCAGGTGAAACTGGTGAAAGAAGAGGGCAAGTCGCTCAAGACCCAGATCAACACCCAGTGGATCTACCCACCAGCGGCTGACCGTGCCATCGCGCTGGCGGCTGCGGATCCGATGATCCCCGTCGTCGCGTAAAAACGGCGTGGCACAGAAAATCCCGCCCGGTTGATGCCGGGCGGGATTTTTTCGTTCAGATTCCGCAAACCCCTCCGGCAAGGACCACCCGACCGAACTCGGCGTTGGCCTCCTGAGGTGTGATGGCGAGCAGTTGGTCGAGGCGAATTTCCTGTTGCGCGCCTTGTTGCTCGATCACCAGGAATTCTTCTTTGTCGCTGCTGGTTCGCGTGGTCACAGCCCGTGCCATCAGCCGCTGACCGTCGACCAGCTCGATGTCCAGCTGATAGCCGCGCAGGCAGGCGATTTCCAGGTAGTCGTGCAGATCACAGTTCAACGGCTGATAACGGGTCATGGCGTTACTCCTCGAAACCTTGCAGGGTGATGATGAAATAGCCGTCTTCGGCGATGGCCTTGGCGACCTGCGGATTGGCCGGCTCGCTGTGGCAGAACAGACACTGGCTCTGGGAAATGTCTTCGTCCTGCAAGCCGTTGTCCATCAGGAACTGCCGGGCGTAGGCCTTCGCCGCTTCGGCTTCGCGATCGGTCAAAACATCGAAATGAAGATAGCGGCCATCTTTGGTGCGCACGTGGGTATCGAATACTTTGACGAACATTATTGGCTCTCCTGCATTTTCCAGGTGCCGGGCAGCGAGAGGTTGCCCGAGGCGATGTCGTAGACGCTGCTGACACACAGCAACGGGTTGTGCAGGTCGGCATTGACCTTCAGCGCTGCGGTGACGCCGTCATAGTTGAAGCTTTGCGGGAAACCGACGGCGGCCAGCGGCACGCGGATCTGTGCGGCATTCTGTTTGACGCTCAGGTCGTAGCCGGGGGAGTCGATGTAAATTGGCGCGCCGGGCCATGTCGCAGGCAGTTTCGGTTTGGCGTCCTTGGGGATGTCGCGCACTTTCAGGCCGCCGGGACCGCAGCTTTCATCCTTGCTCAGGACCACCCAATGCGAGTGCCACAGGCCACCATCGTTGTCCTTTTTGCCGTCCTTGTTTTCATCCAGTTGCGGGGTGTCATCGAAGTCCGGGTGCGAGGTCAGGGCCAGGGCGAGAATGCCTGAGTTCGCTTCAAAACCGACGGCGCTGCTGTCCAGGCTGGTGGGCCAGACGTAGCTGTAAACCTCGGCGCCGGCGAATGAACCCTTGGCTGCCGGCACGCGGCTGCCGGCCTTGCCATCGACCAATTGTTCGAAGACCAGGGTATTGCCGTCCTTGAAAACACGGGTGTGGACCAGATCGAACGCGGCGTCGGTTTTGCCGGGTTCGCTGTGAATGCCTTCAGGTCCGTGGGCCCAGGCTTGTGTTGCCAGAAGCGTGCTGATGGTCAATGCCAATGCGGTTTTCATGGGATGCCTCGATGTGCGGTTTAAGTTTCGAATCGACACCGCAATCCTAAAGTGGCACTGTTTTTTGTCAATATGGTTTTTAAACGATACTATTTATCGATCCCATTGAAACAGGCGATGACCGTGTTGTTTGACCTGCTGGAAAGATTGTCGAGCCTGACCCGCGTGTGGTTTCGCGAGCACCCGCTGCTGGCCGAACTGCAACCGATTCAACTCAGCGCGCTGCTGTACCTGGCGCGGTGCAACCGCTATTCGAATACGCCGCTGGCGGTCACCGATTATCTCGGCCTGACCAAGGGCACGGTGTCGCAGTCACTCAAGGCGCTGGAGACCCATGGTTTTCTGACCAAGGTTCCGGACGCCCGAGACAAACGCAGCGTGCATCTGGAATTGACGACCACTGCGCGCGAACTGATCGACGCAGTGATGCCGCCGGATTTCCTGAGCGATGCCGCGCAACGCATGGGCGCGCGTGCCGGCGATCTGGAGGTCTTGTTGCTGGAGTTGCTGCGCCACATTCAACACAGCGAAAACGTACCCAGTTACGGGCTTTGCCGGACTTGTCGTTTTCACCAGGCATCGACTGCCGGCGCCGTCTGCGGATTGACCGGCGAAGCGTTGGCCCCGCCGGAAATCGAACTGATCTGTCGCGAGCATCGGTTACCTGAAGAAATCCCTGTTTGATCTTCTTTGTGCCACGGCTGTGACTAATCCTCACGGCTCCCTGTTTTCTCTACGATGCGTAATGCCCGGTGACACTTGATCGCAAGCGTCTTTCCAGCGTGCACTAGGCTTTGAATGCCGGCCCATTACGGGCCGGCATTGCTGTTTTGGGAGGACTGTTTTTTTGATTCAAGGAGCGACCGATCATGGATGATCTGGTGAAAGAAGTGATTCCGCTGTTGCAGTACCTGATCCCGGGGTTTGTCTCGGCCTGGATTTTCTACACCCTGACGGCGTTCAAGCGGCCGGATACGTTCGGGCAGATCGTGCAGGCGCTGATTTTCACGTTTGTGATTCACGGGATGGTGCTGGGGGTTGGGG
>NZ_JAIHBA010000021.1:0-142643 GCF_019718735.1 Pseudomonas sp. RIT778
TGGGAGCTTTTGAATGAAACGTCTGCTCGGCGCCTGCGCCCTGCTCTCTTTGCTGGCCGGTTGCGCCAGCACCGATGTCATCGACCCGCACGGTTACGACCAGACCGGCGTCGCCTCCTATTACGGTGCCAAGCACCACGGTAAACGCACCGCCAGCGGCGAAGCGTTCAACCAGAATTCCCTGACCGCCGCCCACCGCCAGTTGCCGTTCGGCACGCGGGTGAAGGTCACCAACCTGAAAAACGATGAATCCGTCGTGGTCCGCATCAACGACCGTGGCCCGCACACCCGTGGCCGTCTGATCGATGTTTCACGTGCGGCAGCCGAACAGCTCGGTATGCTGCGCAGTGGAACCGCCCGGGTCAGGATCCAGGCCCTCGACGACTGATGGAGCGTCCACCATTTTCGGACTGACCGACTTACCCTTGATCAGCGTGATCGAATTGCTCAGCGGGCTGTTCCTGCTGATCGCCGGCGCCGAGCTGATGGTGCGCGCCGCCGTGCGCCTGGCCGCGCGCCTGCATGTACGACCGCTGATCATCGGCCTGACGATCGTCGCCCTCGGCAGCAGCGCCCCGCAAATGGCCGTCAGCCTGCAAGCCGTGCAGGCGCACACGCCGGACATCGCCGTTAGCAGCGTGATCGGCAGCAGCATTTTCAACATTCTCGTCACCCTCGGCCTGTCGGCGCTGATCATTCCGCTGCGGGTGTCGCGGCAACTGGTGCGTCTCGACATCCCGTTGATGATCGGCGCCAGCCTGCTGGTGTTCGTGCTGGCGTGGAATGAAGAGCTCGGGCGCTTCGACGGCATTCTGTTGCTCGGTGCCCTGACGCTTTACCTCGGATTGTTGCTGCGCCAGTCGCGGCACTCAGCCCGCCCGCATTCCGATCAACCGCATGATCCGCAGGCGCCGTGGTTCACCAGCCTGCTGATGATTGTCGGCGGTCTGGGCATGCTGGTGTTCGCCGGGCACTTGCTGCTGGGTGCAGCCGTGGTCGTCGCCACTGACCTGGGATTCTCCGAGCGGGTGATTGGCCTGACCGTGGTCGCGGTCGGCACCTCGCTGCCGGAACTGGCCACATCGTTGATCGCAGCGCTGCGCGGTCAGCGGGACATTGCAGTCGGCAACGTGATCGGCGCCAACCTGTTCAACCTGCTCGGGGTGCTGGGCCTCACCGCACTGATCGCGCCGACGCCGCTGTCGGTTTCGCCGAACGCGCTGGATTTCGACCTGCCGGTGATGCTCGGCGTCGCCGCGCTGTGCCTGCCGGTGTTCTATTCCGGTTATCGCGTGACCCGGGCCGAAGGTTTGCTGCTGTTGGGTTTGTATCTGGCGTACGGGCTGCACGTGGTGTCGTTCACCACCGGCATGCCACTGGCCGGCAAACTCGAGCGATTGATGCTGTTTTATGTACTGCCGACGCTGCTGACGTTTCTGTTTTTCACGTCCGTACGCGCCTGGCGCCGCCAACACCACAAGAAGGATGTGCCATGACCGAATCGAAGAAATCCGGGGTTGAAGTCCGCCGTCAGGTAATGGGCGACGCGTTTGTCGACCGCGCGCTGGGCAACGCCACCGAGTTCACCCAACCGTTGCAGGATTTCGTCAACGAACACGCCTGGGGCGGCGTGTGGAATCGCGAAGGTTTGCCGCTGAAAACCCGCAGCCTGATCACCCTCGCTGCACTGACTGCGTTGAAGTGCCCGCAGGAATTGAAGGGCCACGTGCGCGGTGCGTTGAACAATGGCTGCACGATCGATGAGATCCGCGAAGCGCTGCTGCATTGCGCGGTGTACGCCGGCGTGCCGGCGGCGATCGATGCGTTCCGCGCGGCGCAGGAAGTGATCGACAGTTACCAGAAGCCCGAGTAACCGCCGGCCTTAGATCCACCCGCCCCACTGCAAGAAGAAGATCCCGATGTTGGTGGTGATCGCCGCCATCAACGTGGTCAGCACGATGATCGCCGCCGCCAATTCATGATTGCCCTGGGCCGCACGGGCCATGACAAAACTGGCGGCGGCGGTCGGGCTGCCGAAGTACAAAAACAGAATCCCCAGCTCCGCCCCGCGAAAGCCCCACAGCCATGCGCCCAGCGTGGCGATCACCGGCAGGCCGACCATCTTCACCAGACTCGAACTGAGCGCCATCTTGCCGCTCTTGCGCAGCGCCGCCAGCGACAGCGTGCCGCCAATGCAGATCAGCGCCAGTGGCAACGTGGTCTGCGCCAGATACTGACCGGAGGTTTCCAGCCAGCCCGGCAGACCGATCTTGAAATAAGCGAACGGCGCTGCCGCGATCACGCTGATGATCAGCGGATTGCTGACCACGCTTTTGCAGATGCTCCACGGGTCCGACTTGATCACTGGGCTGTAGACCGCCAGCACGATGGTCGACAGGGTGTTGTAGAACAGGATCACCAGCGCCGCGAGAATCGCCCCGAGGGAAATCCCGTAGTCGCCATACATGCTCGCCGCCAGCGCCAGGCCGATCACCCCGTTGTTACCGCGAAACGCGCCCTGGGTGTAGATACCGCGATCTTCACGCGGACAACGGAAAATCGCCCAGCCCCAGGCCACGGCAAAACTGACCAGCGTGGCCAGTGCGAAATAGATCAGCAGCGCCGGTTGCAGCGCGGCGTGCAGGTCAGCGTGCAGAATGCCGAGAAACAGCAGCGCCGGCATGGTGACGTTGAACACCAGCGACGATGCCGTGTGGATGAAGTTGTCGTTGATCCAGTCGATGCGCTTGAGCAGCACACCGAGAAACAGCATGGCAAACACCGGCGCGGTGATGTTCAGGGTTTCGAGGAAGATTGCCAGCATGCCGGGGAGCCTTGGAGGTGAGCGTCGTTAGGGAGCTAATGATAAGCCACTTTCACCCTGATCGTTCCCACGCTCTGCGTGGTAACGTCTCCTGTGACGCTCCGCGTCACGCTGTTGGGACGCGGAGCGTCCCCGGCTGCATTCCCACGCGGAGCGTGGGAACGATCAACGGGGTGGTCTCAGGTGATAGGCGCCGGATTGAACAACGTAATGTCGTTATGCAGCTTGTGCTTCTCCGCCCACGTCTGCTGCTTGCCGCTCGCCACATCCAGGTAGTAGTGGAACAACTCCCAGCCCAGTTCCTCGATGGACGCACGCCCGGTAGCAATCCGCCCGGCATCGATGTCGATCAGATCCGGCCAGCGCTGCGCCAGCTCCGTACGGGTCGAAACCTTCACCACCGGCGCCATGGCCAAGCCGTAAGGCGTGCCACGACCGGTAGTGAACACATGCAGGTTCATCCCCGCCGCCAGTTGCAACGTACCGCAGACAAAATCACTCGCCGGCGTTGCACAGAAAATCAAACCCTTCTGCTTGAACCGCTCACCCGGGCCGAGCACACCGCTGATCGCGCTGCTACCGGACTTCACGATCGAGCCCAACGACTTTTCGACAATGTTCGACAACCCGCCCTTCTTGTTGCCCGGCGTGGTGTTGGCGCTGCGATCCGCTTCACCCTTGGCCAGATAACGGTCGTACCAGTCCATCTCGCGCACCAGTTCCTCGGCAACGGTTTTGGACTGCGCCCGTGAAGTCAGCAGGTAAATCGCATCGCGCACTTCGGTGACTTCGGAAAACATCACCGTCGCGCCCGCCCGCAGCAGCAAGTCCGAGGCGTAACCCAGCGCGGGGTTGGCGGTAATGCCGGAAAACGCATCGCTGCCACCGCACTGCATGCCGAGGATCAGCTCCGACGCCGGCACGGTTTCGCGGCGACGCTGGTCGAGTTTCTTCAGGCGGACTTCGGCCAGTTCCATGATCTGCTCGATCATCTCGGTGAAACCGTGACTGGAATCCTGCAAGCGATACAGCCACGGCTCGCTCAGATCCACCGAGGCATCGTCCTCGTGCATCACCTGCCCGGCCTGCAATTTCTCGCAGCCCAGACCGATGACCAGCGCCTCGCCACCGAGGTTCGGGTTGCGCGCCAGATTGCGCACGGTGCGGATCGGGATGTAGGCGTCGGTGGCCGTGATGGCCACGCCGCAACCGTAACTGTGGGTCAGCGCCACCACGTCATCGACGTGCGGGTACCTGGGCAAGAGCTCGTCCTTGATCCGCTTCACCGCGTGATCCAGCACCCCGGTGACGCATTGCACGGTGGTGGTGATCCCGAGGATGTTGCGCGTGCCGACGGTGCCGTCGGCGTTGCGATAACCCTCGAACGTGAAGCCTTCCAGCGGTGCCTGCGCGGCCGGCACATCGGTAGACAGCGGCAGGCTGTCCAGCGGCGGCGCGGTCGGCATGCGCAGTTGATCTTCCTTGACCCAACTGCCACGGGGAATCGGCTGCAACGCGTAGCCAATGATCTGGCCGTAGCGAATCACCGTGCCGCCCTCGGGAATATCCACGAGGCTGACCTTGTGACTTTGCGGCACAAAATCCACCGTCACCAGGCCATCGGCAAATGCGGTGCCGGCCGGCACGCCCTGGTCATTGACCACAACCACTACGTTGTCCCGCTCGTGCAGGCGGATGTAGCGCGGCGAGTCAGAATGTTCAATCAACTGCATGACGCCGCTCCTCAGGAATGCGCTTGAGACAATTTACCAGCTGCTTCGGAACCACCGTTGGTTGGCGGCTCTTTCAGGACCACACGCTTGATCGGGCCGACGATCACCAGATAGCTGAACACCGCCACCAGCGCGTTGGCGCCGACGAACACCAGCGCCCATTTGAACGAACCGGTGGAGCTGATGATGTAGCCGATGACGATCGGGGTGGTGATCGACGCGATGTTGCCGAAGGTGTTGAACAGGCCGCCGCTCAGACCGGCGATCTGTTTCGGCGAGGTGTCGGACACCACCGCCCAGCCCAACGCGCCCACGCCTTTGCCGAAGAACGCCAGGGCCATAAAGCCGACCACCATCCATTCAACGTCGACATAGTTGCAGGCCACGATGCTGCTCGAAACCAGCAGACCGGCAATGATCGGCGCCTTGCGGGCGAAGGTCAGCGAATGGCCCTTGCGCAGCAGGTAATCGGAAATCACCCCGCCGAGGACACCGCCGATAAAGCCGCAGATCGCCGGCAACGAGGCAATGAAACCGGCCTTGAGGATGGTCATGCCGCGATCTTGCACCAGGTACACCGGGAACCAGGTCAGGAAGAAATAAGTGATGCCGTTGATGCAGTACTGGCCCAGGTACACGCCGAGCATCATGCGGTTGGTCAGCAACTGGCGGATGTAATCCCATTTCGGCCCGTCGGATTTTTTGCCTTTCTGGTCCATGTCGACCATGCCGCCGTTGTCAGCGATGTGCTTGAACTCGGCATCGTTGATGCGCGGGTGTTCACGCGGGCTGTAGATCACTTTCAGCCAGACCAGCGAGAAGATGATGCCGAGGATACCCATGACGATGAACACGTGCTCCCAGCCAAAGGAGAACACGATCCAGCCCATCAGCGGTGCGAACAGCACGGTCGCGAAGTATTGCGCGGAGTTGAAGATCGCCGAAGCGGTACCGCGTTCAGCGGTCGGGAACCATGCCGCGACGATACGGGCGTTGCCGGGGAACGATGGCGCCTCGGCCAGACCGACCAGGAAGCGCAACATGAACAGCGCGACGATGGCCGTGGACATGCCGAACTCACCGACGAAGCCTTGCAGCACGGTGAACAGCGACCAGGTGAAAATGCTCAGGGCATAGACTTTTTTCGAGCCGAAGCGATCGAGCAGCCAGCCGCCGGGAATTTGCCCGGCCACGTAGGCCCAACCGAAAGCAGAGAAGATGTAGCCGAGGGTGACCGCGTCGATGCCGAGGTCTTTTTGCAAACTGGAACCGGCGATCGCGATGGTGGCGCGGTCGGCGTAGTTGATCGTGGTCACCAAAAACAGCATGAGCAGGATCAAATAGCGGACGTGAGTCGGCTTGGACGATTGCATGTAGATGTACTCCCACTGATTATTTTTATGCGGGTAAAACATTCTTTGGTCTTGTGCCGCGCAGGGCCTCAGGCGAAGGCCCGGCGCGGGTGCAGCGATTTACGAACCGATGTAGCTGGTCTTCACGACCGTGTAGAACTCTTGCGCATAGCGGCCTTGCTCACGTGAGCCATAGGATGAACCCTTACGGCCACCGAACGGAACGTGGTAATCGACACCGGCGGTCGGCAGGTTGACCATCACCATCCCGGCCTGGGAATGACGCTTGAAGTGGTTGGCGTACTTCAGCGACGTGGTGGCGATACCCGCCGACAGACCGAATTCGGTGTCATTGGCCATGGCCAGTGCAGCGTCGTAATCGGCTACGCGGACGATGTTGGCCACCGGGCCGAAGATCTCTTCGCGGCTGATGCGCATCGACGCCTCGCTGTCGGCAAACAGGGTCGGCGCGAGGAAGTAACCCTCGGTGTCACAGGTCACCAGACCGCCGCCGCTGACAACACGTGCACCTTCGGACTGACCGATGTCGATGTATTTCAGGTCCTGTTCAAGCTGCGCTTGCGAGACCACCGGACCGATGTCGGTACCGGCCTTCAGCGCGTGGCCGACCTTGATCGACTTCATGCGCTCGGCCATGGCTTCGACGAACTTGTCGTGAATCCCGGCGGTAACGATCAAGCGGCTCGACGCGGTGCAACGCTGGCCGGTGGAGTAGAACGCGCTCTGCACCGACAGCTCGACCGCCTGCTTGAGGTCGGCGTCGTCGAGAATGATCTGCGGGTTCTTGCCGCCCATTTCCAGCTGAACCTTGGCCTGGCGCGACACGCAGTTGACCGCGATCTGACGCCCCACACCGACGGAACCGGTGAAACTGATGCCGTCGACTTTCGGGCTGTTGACCAGCGCTTCACCGACCACGCGGCCACTGCCCATCACCAGGTTGAACACGCCGGCCGGGAAGCCTGCGCGGGAGATGATTTCGGCCAGCGCCCAGGCGCAACCCGGCACCAGATCCGCCGGCTTCAACACCACGCAGTTGCCGTAGGCCAGGGCCGGGGCGATTTTCCACGACGGGATGGCAATCGGGAAATTCCACGGGGTGATCAGGCCGACTACGCCGAGGGCTTCGCGGGTGACTTCAACGTTGACGCCCGGGCGCACCGACGGCACGTAGTCGCCGGACAGACGCAGGCATTCACCGGCGAAGAACTTGAAGATGTTGCCGGCGCGGGTCACTTCGCCGATGGCTTCGGGCAGGGTCTTGCCCTCTTCCCGGGCCAGCAGGGTGCCGAGTTCTTCGCGGCGGGCGAGGATTTCAGTACCGACTTTGTCCAGCGAGTCGTGACGGGCCTGAATGCCCGAAGTCGACCACGCCGGGAACGCGGCGCGCGCGGCGTCGATGGCGGCGTTGACCTGAGCCAGGTCAGCCTTGGCGTAATCGCCGATGGTGTCGCTCAGCTCGGACGGGTTGATGTTGACCGAGTAATCGTTGCCGGCGACCCATTCACCGTTGATGTAGTTGTCATAGCGCTTGGTCACGAATCATTCTCCTGACGCAAAAGGCCGCTGATCGCTCAGCGGCCTTGTTTATAGAGTTGTGTTACTGCGCACCTTGCTTGTCGATCAGCGCGGCGAGCATTTCGTACTCTTCGCGGGTCAGGTCGGTCAGCGGCGCCCGCACCGGGCCTGCGTCATAGCCGGCGATCTTGGCGCCTGCCTTGACGATGCTCACGGCGTAACCGGCCTTGCGGTTGCGGATGTCCAGGTACGGCAGGAAGAAGTCGTCGATGATCTTGCCGACAGTGGCGTGATCTTCGCGGGCAATCGCGTGGTAGAAGTCCATCGCGGTTTTCGGGATGAAGTTGAACACCGCCGACGAGTAGACCGGCACGCCCAGGGCCTTGTAGGCCGCGGCGTAGACTTCGGCGGTCGGCAGACCACCGAGGTAGCTGAAGCGATCGCCGAGACGACGACGGATCGACACCATCAGTTCGATGTCGCCCAGACCGTCCTTGTAACCGATCAGGTTCGGGCAGCGCTCGGCCAAACGTTCCAGCAGCGGCGCGGTCAGGCGGCAGACGTTGCGGTTGTAGACCACCACGCCGATGTTGACCGATTTGCACACCGCTTCAACGTGGGCGGCAACGCCGTCCTGGCTGGCTTCGGTCAGGTAGTGCGGCAGCAGCAACAGACCTTTGGCGCCCAGACGCTCGGCTTCCTGAGCGTATTCGATGGCCTGGCGGGTCGAACCGCCGACACCGGCGAGGATCGGCACGCTGCTGGCGCAGGTGTCGACGGCAGTCTTGATGATTTCCGAGTATTCGCTGGCAGCCAGGGAGAAGAATTCACCGGTGCCACCGGCGGCGAACAGGGCTGAAGCACCGTACGGGGCCAGCCATTCCAGGCGTTTGATGTAGCCAGCGCGGTTGAAATCGCCCTGAGCATTGAAATCGGTCACCGGGAACGACAGCAGGCCGGCGGAGAGGATGGACTTCAGTTCTTGTGGATTCATTATTCGAACACCCTGGTAGCAACGTTTTTTTGTGAGTGGACCGTTCAGCCTTCGCCGAAGTTGTAGGTCATCGTACAACTTAAAAGATAACCGTCAACTGCATTTCATCGCTGGAGGGCATTTTTTGTCGGACAAGATTTCTTTTTGACGTAGGAGATTTCTCGACTAGGCTCGATTTAACTGTATATGCATACAGCTAAATAAGAATCCACCGACGACATATCAAGGAGAAAGAAATGTCCGGTCTACAAACAAAATGCCTTGAAAAACCCTCACCGGTCATCGCCCGATTCGATGATCTTTTTACTCCCGGCGGCATCACCTTCAGCGCCGAAAATCCACACCTGTTGCTGCACATCGCCGACTCGCACAGCGATGTCGAACCCGTGACCACTCCGCCCGCTCAAGCCTTGAAAGGCAAACCGCAGTTACGCTTCGAGGGCGCGGAACACACGGCTATCGGCGATAACACCCGGCTGCGCTTTGTTGAAAATGCCGAGCCGGTGCTTGCGCAAAACGTAGCGCTGCATCTGCCGAACGGGTTGGCGCTGACCTACGGCCAGGTGCTGGCGCTGGGTGGTGATTTCTATGGAATCGTCGACCGCCCGATCAACGAAGGGTCGACCCCGGCTGATCGCCTTCAGCGCTTCACGGCGGCCTTCGACACTCTCGCCACGCTGTCGGCCTCGAAGATCGAGGCGACGCAAATTCTCGCGATCATGCAAAAAGAGATCGACGCGGTTAAACAGGCGATCAAGGACGGCAAGCAACCTCATGAGGCTTACGACGCTTTGGGAGATACGTTGTCGGAAGAGTGGAACAAAATCACCGGCGGCGGCAGTTTTGTTTCGGCGCTGTTCCCGCTCGGTCGCTACCTGAAACTGGCAGCAAACAACGCCGACCACTTCGGCGAATGGGCCCGTCAGGCCTACATCGCCGGGCACACCGCCGCCCTGCAAACCGCCGCTGCCGCCCACGCCAGTCAGGACGAACTGCAATTGGAACGGGCCTACGCGATGAACGCGTTCGCCGACCACTACCTCACCGACCTGTTCTCTTCCGGGCATTTGCGAGTGCCGCGCAAGGCCATGGCCGCCGCCGTGACGCCGAGTGACCTGGGCTCGCTCATCACACGTTTCATGCATGACGAAGACAGCAAGTTCGGCCTCAAGGTGCGCAACGGCCATGGCGAGCAATGGCGGGCGTTCGGTGACAAGCGCTACTTCGACGCCACGGACGCCGACAACCGCAATCAGGTGACTCTCGCGGTGCAGGATTCGGCAGACGAGGTGTATGCCGCGTATTCAAGCGGCAATGTGCCGGCCACCTTCAACGCGCTGCAACGGCTGCCGGATCTGACGGCCGTGCTGGATCCGGCCAACAACTTCTCGCCACTGTTCCGCCTTCAGGGCAACAAAGTCCTGCGGCGCAAGGACGTCAACAACCTCAACGACACCGCCACCGTCGACGACTGGTGGGGCTGGAGCACTTACTTGCTGCTCAAGGACTATCACCCGACCGGCAACACGAATTAAGGAGCGATTCGATGACGATTAAATTGAAACTGGACCTGGCCTCGGGCCAATCGATGAAAGGTGCGCCGCTGCAATTGCTGCGCGACGGCGTGGCCATCGCCCGGGCGTCGGTGGACGCTCAGGGCCAGGCAACGTTCGACGTCAGGCCCGGCCCGGGCAAACTCGCGGTCAGGGTAGATCGTTCGATTCTGCCCAAGAGCTGAAATGCCCGGACAAGATTGCCCCGGCGCGCCTCATCGATTCGCCGGGTAAAGTGCGACGACTGCCGCGAAGGATCGCGGCAGATCTTTCAAGGAGAACGAAGCATGACGTTTGCCGCTGCACACCTTCCGCAATTCCCCGATCACGCCAGCGACTCGATCATCCTGCGGTTATCGACTCTGGATGACGACCTGATCGTTCAGGTACCCGATGGCCAGAACACACCGCCGAACTGGGATGTGTACCCGATCCTCGGCGATGATCCGGAAGAGCCTGAATGGCTGGGTTTGTCGGAGCCGACCGGCGTCTGGGATGACGCACTGGATGACATGGTCGGCATGACGGGAATTGAACTGAGCATCCCCAGATTCGAACTGGAAAAGTACCTGAACAGTACCGTTGAGCTGCGCTACAAGTTCGCCGATGAGTCCAGTCTGGAGCCGTGTTCCGAACCGTTGAAACTGTACATCGAAGCTTGATCGTCACGCATGACGGGATCAATGACGACCGTTTGTCGCCACTGTCATTTCTGACAGTGGCGCACCGGCACACAAAGAAGCTCAACTGGCGGGGTGCAATAAGATTGCACTCACCCCGGCTCAAGGAGAGTTTGTCATGCAGACACTGCAAGTATCACCTTTAAATCTACTTGCCCCAGCGGAAGCACCTCAGGCGCCAAATGGAGTGCTGGACACCCAAAAACTGGATGGCGTTTTTCTGCTCGATTTCTTTTATGAGGGGAAAGCAGCAAACCAACAGATCGACATAACAATTGAAGTCAAGCCCGACCGCTTTAGCCCCCCTATTCCATGGGGCACCAGATTTACGACCTCGACAGCCGGAAAGGAACAGGTCTCTCTGAATTCAAGAAGCCTTTTCGGCTATCAATTCAAAAGTGGGTCCGTAGTAATCAGCTACCTCGTAACGATAGACGGCCCCCCGCAACCATCAAAGGCATTACCGTTATCTATCGTCGACACCGCATGACGTTTTCCCGCCCTTCCAGAGTTCAACCCTGCGCCTGCGCCTCTTCATGCGCCTGACGCAGCCGTTCGCGGCTGTTGGTCAGGTGCAGGCGCATGGCCGCGCGGGCGGCATCGGAATCCTGGCGGGCGATGGCCTCGTAGATTTCCTCGTGCTCGCGGCTCAGGCGATTCATGTAGTGCTGCTGATCGTCATGGGCCAGACGCGCCGAGTTCAGGCGCGTGCGCGGAATGATGCTGGTGCCCAGGTGGGTCATGATGTCGGTGAAGTAGCGGTTGCCGGTGGACAGCGCGATTTGCAGGTGGAACTGGAAGTCCGACGCCACCGCATCACTGGCGTGGGCGACGCTTTCGTTCAGCGCATCGAGGGCAGCACGCATGGCGGCCAGTTGTTCGGCACTGCGACGCTGCGCGGCGAGGCCGGCGGATTCGGTTTCGAGGCTGATGCGGAGTTCGAGAATCGCCAGCACGTCACGCAGGGTGACCACGGTGGCGGGGTCGATCCGGAAGCCACTCGGGCTCGGTGTATCGAGCACGAAAGTGCCGATGCCGTGGCGGGTTTCAACCTGACCTGCGGCCTGTAGCCGGGAGATTGCCTCGCGCACCACGGTGCGGCTGACGCCATGGGCTTCCATGATTGCCGACTCGGTGGGCAATTTGTCGCCACGCTTGAGCAGACCATCGCGGATCTGCTCGGTCAGCACCGTCACCAGTTCCTGAGCCAGGCTGCGGCGCTTGCGAGGGAGGCGCGGGGTGTCGATCGGGTTTTCCATGGTCTGCGTTTGTCTCGAAATATCGGCTTGAGGGGCATCATAGCGCAAGCGGGTTGTACGATCACCGTCCTCTGTGGGAGCAAACTCCCACAGAGTCAGAGCCTGTCACGCGGTCACGGTCTGTTCCACCAAGTGCCCGCCATCGATCCGCACATGCCGTGGATGGAAGCGCTTGAGGCTGCTGCGATGGCCGACGCTGACGATGCTCAGGCCCGGCAACTGGTCGATCAGCGCCTGATACAGCGTGGCTTCGTCTTCTTCATCCATCGCCGATGTCGCTTCGTCCATGTACAGCCATTGCGGTGCATAGAGCAGCGCGCGGGCGAAGGCCAGACGTTGCTGTTCTCCCGGCGAGAGCATGCGCTGCCAGTGGTTGGCCTCGTCCAGTCGAGCCACCAGATGCGGCAGACGGCAGGTTTCCAGCACTTGTGCATAACGCTCAGGCGCGTAGGTGTCGCCCGGTTGTGGATAACTCAAGGCGTCGCGCAGGGTGCCGATCGGCAGATACGGTTTTTGTGGCAGGAACAGATAACGCGAGGCCGGCAAGCGAATACTGCCGTGCCCGGCTGGCCACAAATGGCCCATCGCCCGCAGCAGCGTGGATTTACCGCTGCCGGAGCGGCCACTGAGCATCACGCGGTCGCCCTGCTCCACGGTCATGTCGGCGCTGGTCAGCAGATGACGACCGTCGGCTAGATCTAGGCCCAGGTTATGAACCTTCAACTCATCGCCCTGATTCTGCACGTCGATGGCCGGTGCACGTTCTTCGTTGTCGGTCATGGCCTGGCGGAAACTCAGCAGACGATCACACGTGGCGCGCCACGCGGCGAGATCCGCATAAGCGTTGATGAACCAGCTGAAGTTCTCCTGCACGTTGCCGAATGCCGAGTTGATCTGCATCAGCTCACCCAGTTCGATCTTGCCGGTCAGGTAACGCGGGGCCGCGACGATGAACGGGAAGATGATTGCGATCTGGCCGTAACCCGAGGTGAAGAACGTCAGGCGCTTGGACACCCGCATGATGTCCCAGAAGTTGTGCCAGACCAGACCGAAGCGGTTGCTCAGGCGACGATTCTCGTTCGGCTCGCCGTTGTACAGCGCAATGCTCTCGGCGTTTTCACGCACCCGCACCATGGAGAAACGCAGGTCAGCTTCGAAGCGTTGTTGTTGGTTGTTCAGGCCGATCAGGCGTCGACCGATCAGGTGCGTCAGCCAGCTGCCGACCGCCGCGTACAGCAGCGCACACCAGAACATGTAGCCGGGAATCTCGATGCCGAACACCTCGATGCTGCCGGAGACGCCCCACAAAATGATCGAGAACGACACCAGGCTGACCACCGTGCGAATCAGGCCCAACGCAAGACTCAAGGTGTTGCTGGTGAAGGTATTGAGGTCTTCGGAAATCCGCTGGTCAGGGTTGTCGGTGTAGCCGCCCTGCTCCAGCTGGTAATAGTTTTTGTGCCCGAGCCAGCGCTTGAAATGGTTCTCGGTGAGCCAAGCCCGCCAGCGGATGGTCAGCATCTGCGTCAGGTACAGGCGATACACTGCGCCGAGGATCGCCACCGCCGCAATGCCGCAGAAATACAGGATTAACTGCCAGAACGCCGCCTCGTCTTTCTTTTGCAGGGCGTTATAGAAATCCTTGTACCAACTGTTGATCCACACCGAGATCGCCACGCTGAACAACGTCAGCGCGATCACGGCGATCAGCAACGTCCAGGCCTTGCCCTTCTCTTCGCTGCGCCAGTAAGGCGTGGTCATGGCCCACACCTTGCGAAAAAACTGCCCGCGCACAGTATCGTTGACCGCGGAATATTCAGCGTTCTGATTCATGGAAAAGGCTCGATAAAGAAAAGAACAGACACGCACCGATCATAGATGATCGGTGCGCTTTATCGCGAGGACTGGCGATGGTCGTTCAGCGCAGGTTCAGCGACGAACCGGGCGCTTCTGCAGTTTGCGCTGCAGGGTGCGGCGGTGCATGCCCAGGGCGCGGGCAGTGGCTGAGATGTTGCCTTCGTGCTCGGTCAGCACACGCTGGATGTGCTCCCACTGCAGGCGATCCACAGACATCGGGTTTTCCGGCACCAGGCTGTCGAGGTCGGCGTGTTCGGACAGCAGCGCTGCCAGCACATCGTCGGCGTCGGCCGGTTTGCACAGGTAGTTGCAGGCGCCGCGCTTGATCGCTTCAACCGCGGTGGCAATGCTCGAGTAACCGGTGAGGATCACCACGCGCATTTCCGGGTCCAGCTCCAGCAGTTTCGGCAGCAGGACCAGACCGGAGTCGCCGTCCATTTTCAGGTCCAGCGCGGCGTAGTCCGGCAGATCGGCCTGGGCGATGGTCAGGCCTTCCTCGGCGGAACCGGCGGTGCTGACGCGGAAACCACGGCGAGCCATGGCGCGGGCCATCACCCGGGTGAAGGTCGCGTCGTCATCGACCAGCAGCAAATGCGGCAGTTCTTCGCCTTCGACTTGGATTTCGTCACTCATGTTGCTCTCCTCGGGCGCCGTGGGGCAGGCGCAGCTCGGTGAGCGTGCCGCCTTCCTCATGACTATAGAGTTTCACTGAGCCGCCGGCACGTGTCACGCTGGCCTTGCTCAAAAACAGGCCCAGGCCGAAACCTTTGCCCTTGGTGGTAAAAAACGGTTTGCCGATCTGCTCGGCGATGGCCAGCGGCACACCGGCGCCATGATCGCGGATGCTGATGGTCAGGTCTTCGGCGGTCCAGTCCAGGGTCACCTGAAGGTTTTCCGGGCAGGCGTCGGCGGCGTTGTTCAACAGATTCAACAGGGCCTGGGTCAGATCCGGTGGCGGCGCCACGCGCGGCAACGGGCCCTGGCCCAGACGCTGGAAGCGATAACTGGCCTCCGGGCGCATCAGGTGCCAGCGGTTGAGCGCCTCGTCGAGCCATTCGGTGACGTCCTGCATCTCCACCGCCATCCGGCGATTGGCTTCGGCGGCGCGCACCAGTTGTTGCAGGGTCTCCTTGCAGAGCTTCACCTGATCCTTCAGCACCTTCAGGTCTTCCTGAAGCATTGGATCGTGATGATCCTGCTGCATTTCGTTGAGCAACACGCTCATGGTCGCCAGCGGTGTACCCAGTTCATGAGCGGCGCCAGCGGCCTGAGTCGCAACGGCCAGCAACTGCTGATCGCGCAGGCCTTCTTCACGGCGGATCGCCCGTAACTCCTCCTGCCGGCGCAGCTCTTCGGCCATGCGCGCGGCAAAGAAGGTGATCACCGCTGCCGCGAGGGCAAAACTCAGCCACATGCCGTAAATCTGCAGGTTCTCCCGGGCGACCGGCAGGGTTTCCAGCGGATAGAAATGCGTCAGCATCAGCGTATACAAGGCCAGCGCAATACCCGACAGCACCACCGAATACCGCCATGGCAGCGTCACCGCAGCGATGGTCAGCGGCACCAGATAATACGAAACGAACGGGTTGGTCGAACCACCGGAGAAATACAGCAAGGCACTGTGGATAACCAGATCGCAGGCCAGTTGCAACGCGTATTCGAGCTCGGTGACCGGCCACGAAGTACGCAGACGCACAGCGGTGAACACACACAGCAGAATCGAACAGCCGAGGGTCATCACCAGTTGCACCCACGGCAACGGCAACAGATCCAGCCAGTAGGCCAGGCCCACGGAACCGGCCTGCGCGGCGAGCACCAGGGTGCGGATGAAAGTCAGCCGCCAGAGGTTCTGGCGAGTGGCGGAAGTCAGTTGTACGGGGGCGAGCATGAGCTCTCCTGATGAGCGCTCCAGGCGGATCGCACGGAGTATAACCAAGGCGCGGGCTTGAGAGGCGAAAGTGCGGCAAACGACCACATGGCGCAAAGATTTTCTGCGGCTATAAGGGCGTCTTCGCGAGCAAGCTCGCTCCCACAGGGGAACGCGTCCCAAATGTGGGAGCGAGCTTGCTCGCGATTGGCTGCGCAGCAGCCACCAGCCATCTGTATAGAAGTTGTAACTGGGCGAACCGGATCATAAAAGCTAGAGTCTGATGGTTTCACGCAGGCCCCCGAACCATCACCTGCGCCCTCATCAAGGAGCTTTCATGCACACATTTCGCCGCAGCGCCGCCCTTCTCGCCCTGACCGTCGGCAGCGTCGCCAGCCTTCCGGCCCTGGCCGCCGATGAGCTGCACTACAACCAGATTTCCCTGCGCGCCGAAGTCAGCCAGGAAGTGGCCCGCGACCTGATGATCGTGACCCTCTACACCGAAGAACAAAACACTGACCCTGCCAAACTCGCCGCCGACGTCAGCACCACCATGAACAAGGCCCTGGCCCAGGCCAAGCAGGTCAAAGACATCACCCTGCGCCAGGGCAGCCGCAACAGCTACCCGATCTACGACACCAAGGGCCAGAAAATCACCGGCTGGCGCGAACGCGCCGAACTGCGCCTGGAAAGCGCCGACTTCGCCGCCCTGTCCAAACTCACCGGCGAGTTGCTGACCGACCTGAAAATGGGCGGCATGGACTTCGCCATCGCCGACCCGACCCGCAAGGCCAGCGAAGACAAACTGCTGAAAGAAGCCGTCACCGCCTTCAAGGCCCGCGCACAACTGGCCACCGACGCTCTGGGCGGCAAGGGCTACAAAATCGTCAACCTGAACCTCAACAGCAACGGCTTCCCACAACCGTACATGCGCGCCCCGATGATGATGAAAGCGGCTGGCATGGATTCCGCACCCGTGACGCCTGAAGTCGAAGCCGGCACCAGCCAGGTCAGCCTGACCGCTGATGGCTCGATTGAAGTGTTGATGCAGTGATTGAATGACGGCTGAATGAAAAACCGGCGATCAGTGATGAGCGCCGGTTTTTTTATGCCCGGGATTTGGGTTATCAGGTTTGCGGATCAACCCGATCCAGCGCGCGGCTCACTGCAAGCTCGGCCAGCATGATGATCTGCTGGATACCGAGCGCCGTACTGCGCTGCGGGCCCGAAAGCTCATTGGCGAAATTGCTGGCGATGGTATTGGCCGAGGCCAGGGATTCGCAGGCATTGGCCAGCAGGCTTTCGGTGTCGACGTTGGGCGTGACCATATACATCGTGCTCGGGCGCGGTTTGGAAGGGTTGGGGCAAAGATAGAAATCGAGGGCGCGTTTGATGGCTTCGCGGTTGCGAGCGAGGTCTTCGGCGCGCATGGCTTCTTCGAGGGGCGTGGGTGATTCGAGGGGTGGGTCGGGGACAACCTTGTTCATTGATTAACTCCTTGCTGACTTGAAGCCACCAAATGCCGTTCTCACGCGGCGAAGAGGTGGCAGCTATGTGCGGGGTGAGAAACCGGGCAAGGAGATTCCGGCCAGACCGAGGTCTGCCCGCACACGGCCGCCATAAATCAATTACAGGCAGCAAAAGCTGGCGGCAATTATGGTCGGACTGACGTTTTAATAACACTCACTTGCCAGGGTTCTCACACCCAATCACAGAGTTTTCTGCGACAACCAAAGACTAGGGATCGTGCTTCCGACGGACAACCTGAAAACCTTGTGGGAAGGTTCGGTGAATCCCACACATCTTTAAACATTCGAAAATGGAACGTGGAGCGTCCCGGGCTGCATTCCCACGCGGAGCGTGGGAACGATCAAACAGTCCGTAGTTGCCTTCAGCTTTCTGCTTTCCGCTTCTCGCTTCTCGCTTCCCACCACTCAACACGATGAGCGTTAGCTCGAGTACCGCTTTTGACGTGCCGGCCCCATCGGAAGGCTGAGTGGAGGGATTCATCCGGGGGGGGGAGCGCAGCGACCGTGCGGCGAAGCCGCATGCATCGAGAGGAGGTGCAGCGAAGCAAACCGTAGGCGATGCCCCCGGATGAATACCGGAACGAAGGAACCCCGAGCCCCAGCGAGGGGCCGAACGCCGGGGCCCAAGACCTTTGGTTACTTTGGGGCGTTTGCCAAAGTGACCCGCCGTAAGGGCGGAACCATAAGAAGCCGTTACCGCAGCAACGGATATGCCCCCAACCACCCCAGATATACCGAGACAGACACCTCACCTAGAAAAACGATATTTCCGCGTCCCCCAGCACCCCAGCTACCCTCCCCCACCACAACCACCTCAAAACCCACGGGCCAGACATGCAAAGACTCACCCTGAAACCACTCCTGATCACCCTCGCCCTGGCAACTACCGCACCCTTCGCAAACGCAGCAACAACCCTGGTGTACTGCTCCGAAGCCAGCCCCGCAGGCTTCGACCCCAGTCAATACACCAGCGGCACCGACTTCGACGCCTCCGCAGAAACCGTCTTCAACCGCCTAACCCAATTCAAACGCGGCGGCACCGAAATCGAACCCGGCCTGGCGACGAATTGGGACGTAACCCCGGACGGCCTCCAATACACCTTCCACCTACGCCAAAACGTAAAATTCCACACCACCGACTACTTCACCCCGACCCGAACCTTCAACGCCGACGACGTCCTGTTCACCTTCCAGCGCCTGCTCGATCCGGAGAACGCCTTCCGCAAGGCCTACCCCGCCGAATCCCCGTACTTCACCGACATGGGCCTGAACACCACGATCAAATCCGTGGAAAAGCTCGACGAAAACACCGTGCGCTTCAACCTGAACAACGTCGACGCCGCCTTCGTGCAAAACCTCGCCATGAGCTTCGCCTCGGTGCAATCGGCCGAATACGCCGCCCAACTGTTGAAAGAAGGTCACGCCGCCGACCTCAACCAGAAACCGGTCGGCACCGGCCCGTTCGTGTTCAAGCGCTACCAGAAAGACGCGCAGATCCGCTACGCGGCAAACAGGGATTACTGGAAACCCGAGGACGTGAAGCTCGACAACCTGGTGTTCTCGATCACTCCGGACGCCGCCGTACGCCTGCAAAAGCTCAAGACCGGCGAATGCCAGGTCAGCGGCTACCCGCGCCCGGCCGACATCGAAGTGATGGAAAAAGACCCGAATCTGCGAGTGTTGAAGCAGGCCGGTTTCAACCTCGGCTTCCTCGCCTACAACACTACCCACCCGCCGCTGGACCAGCTCAAAGTGCGCCAGGCACTCGACATGGCCATCGACAAACCGGCGATCATCAAGGCGGTTTACCAGAGTGCCGGGCAGCTGGCGCAAAACGCCTTGCCGCCAGCGCAATGGTCGTTCGATCCGAACATAAAAGACGCGCCGCACGACCCTGTCAAAGCCAAGGCGCTACTCAAGGAAGCCGGGGTTGCACCCGGTACAACCATCAACCTCTGGGCCATGACCGTGCAGCGCGCTTCGAACCCGAATGCGCGGATGTCGGCACAGATGATCCAGCAGGATTGGGAGAAGATCGGTATCAAGGCCAACATCGTCAGCTATGAATGGGGCGAGTACATCAAGCGCGCCAAGAACGGCGAACACGACGCGATGATCTACGGCTGGACCGGTGACAACGGCGACCCGGACAACTGGCTGGGCGTGCTTTACAGCTGCGCGGCGGTAAAGGGCAGCAACTACGCCAAATGGTGCGATCCGGTTTACGACAAGCTGGTTCAGCAGGCCAAGGTATCCACCGATAAATCGCAACGGGTAAAACTGTATCAACAGGCGCAACTGATCCTTAAACAGCAAGTGCCGATCACGCCGATCGCCAACTCCACGGTGTTCCAGCCGCTGCGCAAGGAAGTCACTGAATTCAAGATCAGCCCATTCGGTCTAACCCCCTTCTATGGCGTGGGTATAAATAAGTAACACCCGGCCCCAATCCGGCGCGCACAACGTGACCAGTGCACCGTTTTGGGGCTTCGTTTGCACCGTAAAAACCGTCCGCAAACGGTCAAATGCGTCAGAAGTTATACGGATGCGACATTAAGGTACGTTCGTGCCACGCTTTGACGCCGCCGAGCGCTCTGGATCTTGCATTGGGTATGGGCCCTGCATAAGTATCCGCAGGCACGACTCACGAGGTCGTACCTCACAACTAAAAAATGACAACAAATCATGAGGCCAACATGCTTAAACACGCGGTCATTCCGTTTTTAGTCGGCGCAGGCTTGTTAGCCTCCGCACCTTTCGCCACCGCTGCGACTAACCTGGTGTTCTGCTCCGAAGGCAGCCCGGCCGGTTTCGATCCAGGCCAATACACCACCGGAACCGACTTCGACGCCTCAGCCGAAACCATGTTCAACCGTCTGACCCAGTTCGAGCGTGGCGGTACCGCCGTGATTCCTGGTCTGGCGACCAAGTGGGACATCTCGGATGACGGCCTGACTTACACCTTCCACCTGCGCGAAGGCGTCAAGTTCCACACCACCCCGTATTTCAAGCCGACTCGTGAGTTCAACGCCGACGACGTGCTGTTCACCTTTAATCGCATGATTAACAAGGATGACCCGTTCCGTAAGGCGTACCCGACCGAATTCCCGTACTTCACCGACATGGGGATGGACACAAACATCACCAAGATCGATAAAGTCGACGACCACACCGTCAAGTTCACCCTGAAAGAAGTCGACGCCGCGTTCATCCAGAACATGGCCATGAGCTTCGCTTCGGTTCAGTCCGCCGAGTACGCAGCCCAGCTGCTGAAGGAAGGCAAGGCTGCCGACATCAACCAGAAGCCGATCGGCACTGGTCCATTCGTGTTCAAGAGCTACCAGAAAGACTCCAACATCCGCTACACCGGGAACAAGGACTACTGGAAGCCTGAAGACGTGAAGATCGACAACCTGATCTTCGCCATCACCACCGACCCGTCGGTACGTATCCAGAAGCTGAAAAAGAACGAATGCCAGGTCACCCTGTTCCCTCGTCCGGCCGACCTCGCGGCACTGAAAGCCGATCCTACGCTGAAGATGCCTGACCAGGCTGGTTTCAACCTGGGCTACATCGCCTACAACGTGATGGACAAGGTCAAGGGCAGCAACGAGCCTAACCCGCTGGCCGACCTGCGCGTTCGTCAGGCGCTGGACATGGCTGTGAACAAGCCACAGATCATCGACTCGGTTTACCAGGGCGCAGGCCAACTGGCTGTCAACGCCATGCCGCCGACCCAGTGGTCCTACGACACCACCATCAAGGACGCCAAGTACGATCCTGAGAAAGCCAAGCAGCTGCTCAAGGAAGCCGGCGTCAAGGAAGGTACCGAGATCGTCCTGTGGGCGATGCCCGTTCAGCGTCCGTACAACCCGAACGCCAAACTGATGGCTGAAATGCTTCAGTCCGACTGGGCGAAGATCGGCCTGAAAGTGAAGATTCAAAGCTACGAATGGGGCGAGTACATCAAGCGCTCCAAAGGTGGCGAGAACCAGGGCATGCTGATTGGCTGGAGCGGTGACAATGGTGATCCGGACAACTGGCTCAACGTGTTGTTTGGTTGCGACTCCCTGAGTGGCAACAACTTCTCCAAATGGTGCGACAAGAAATTCGACGGCCTCGTGAAAGAAGCCAAGCGCACCACTGACCAGGCCAAGCGCACCGAACTCTACAAAGAGGCGCAACACGTCCTCAAAGATGCAGTCCCTATGACACCTATCGCTCACTCGACGGTGTATCAACCCATGCGCGCCAACGTGCAGGACTTCAAGATCAGCCCATTCGGCTTGAACTCCTTCTACGGCGTCAGCGTCAGCAAATAAAGAAGCAGCGGCGACGTTTTCAGCGTCGCCGCTGTTTTTTTTGCCGAGAAGTCAGGAATTTGCCTACAGCCTTTTCCAACCGGTCTTACCAGATTGGTTTAGGACGTGTTGCCTTTTCCTACGAGTCTTTAGGACTCAGCGCATTTACTGCCAGACCCACGGCCCCTACCGTCGGGTTCTGACCAGTGACTGCGTGGGCTATCGGTTTTGCTGCCGTATTGGTTTGAGCTCAATGTCGCCACAACTTCCCTGGACGGGATCGCGGCGCATTGAAAAACACTAAGAAAAGAGGGAGCGTCATGCGCCATACCTTGGTTTTTTCCGCATTGCTGGGCGCCGGCCTGTTGGCCGCCACGTCCGCCAGTTACGCCGCCAGCAACAGCCTGGTGTTCTGCTCCGAAGGCAGTCCGGCCGGTTTCGATACCGCGCAGTACACGACGGCGACCGATAACGACGCCGCCGAGCCGCTGTACAACCGACTGGCCGAGTTCGAAAAAGGCGCGACCAATGTCGTACCGGGCCTGGCAACCAGCTGGGATATTTCCGAGGATGGTCTCAAGTACACCTTTCACCTGCGTGAAGGTGTGAAGTTTCATACAACGCCGTACTTCAAACCTACGCGCGATCTCAACGCCGACGACGTGCTGTTCACGTTTAACCGCATGCTCGATCCGCAACAGCCTTTCCGTAAGGCTTATCCGACCGAGTTTCCGTATTTCAACGGGATGAGCCTCAACAAGAACATCGCCAAGGTCGAAAAGACCGGGCCGCTGACCGTGCAGTTCACGCTCAACAGCGTCGACGCCGCGTTCATCCAGAACATCGCCATGAGCTTCGCCGCCATCCTGTCTGCCGAATACGCCGACAAGCTGCTGGCCGAAGGCAAGCCGAGCGACATCAACCAGAAGCCGATCGGCACTGGTCCGTTCGTGTTCAAGAGCTACCAGAAAGACTCGAACATCCGTTACACCGGCAACCCGCACTACTGGGATCAGAGCCGGGTGAAGCTGAAGAACCTGATTTTCGCGATCAATACCGACGCTTCGGTACGTGTGCAGAAGCTCAAGGCCGGCGAATGCCAGATCACCCTGCACCCGCGCCCTGCCGATGTGCCGGCACTGAAGAACGATCCGACACTGCAATTGATCGAGAAGCCGGGCTTCAACCTCGGCTACATCGCCTACAACGTGCGCCACAAGCCGTTCGATCAGCTCGAAGTGCGTCAGGCGCTGGACATGGCAGTGAATAAACAGGGGATTCTCAACGCTGTTTATCAAGGCGCCGGCCAACTGGCCGTCAACGCCATGCCGCCAACCCAATGGTCCTACGACGACACCATCAAGGACGCCGCCTACAACCCGGAAAAAGCCAAAGAGCTGCTCAAGGCTGCCGGCGTCAAGGAAGGCACCGAGATCACCCTGTGGGCGATGCCGGTACAACGGCCGTACAACCCGAACGCCAAACTGATGGCCGAGATGCTCCAGGCGGACTGGGCCAAGATCGGTCTGAAAGTGAAGATCGTCAGCTACGAATGGGGCGAGTACATCAAGCGCACCAAAAATGGCGAGCACGACATCAGCCTGATCGGCTGGACCGGTGACAACGGGGATCCGGACAACTGGCTCGGCACGCTGTACAGCTGCGACGCCATCGGCGGCAACAACTACTCCATGTGGTGCGATCCGGCTTACGACAAGCTGATCAAACAGGCCAAGGTCGTCACCGACCGTGACCAGCGCACCGTGCTCTACAAACAGGCCCAGCAACTGCTCAAGCAGCAAGTGCCGATCACGCCTGTCGCTCACTCGACGGTCAACCAGCCACTGAGCACCAAAGTCGAAGGGTTCAAAGTGAGCCCGTTTGGTCGCAACGTGTTTTCGGGTGTCAGCATCGATTAAACACAAAACCGATTAGCCGCAATGCTGAGGGGGCCGTCTACCCCCTCACGCAAGCGCTTTGCCGAAATTCGCCAATCAGGCCTTTTGCAAACGTTTGCGATGTGTGAATGAGTTCTAAACCAATAACCGGCCAACCCAAAAAAGCCGGCATAAAAAGAAAGTAAAGGAGCTTCACCCATGAAACTGAGCAATACCGCGATATTGGCCTTGGCCATCAGCAGCATCACCGCCACGGCTTACGCGGAAACCCAAAGCCAGGCGTTCACCCCGGTGACCGTCAACGAGAAGAGCGCCCAGGCTGAAGCCACCGGCTTCCTCGAAGGTCAGTCGATCAGCGGCTCGACCCGTAACTGGTACGCCAACGAACAACTGAAACGCGGCGGCAAATTCACCTATCGCAAGGATGGCGTGGCCACCCCGACCGACCGCCGTATCAACTGGGTGCAAGGCACCATCGTCAAGTACAACTCGGGCTTCACCGAAGGCACCGTCGGTTTCAGCACCGAAGTGGCGGCGTACAATGCCATCGCGCTGGAGCGTGATCGCGAGAACCTGGCGTCCAACAACGGTGGCGCACCGGGCACCCGTCCAGGCGCGGGCAACAACCGTACCCTGACCCGTGAAGGCGGCGAAGCCCAGGGCCAGTGGAGCAAAGTCGGCCTGGCCAACGTCAAGGCGCGCATCTCCAACACCACCCTGACCGCCGGCCGCATGAACTTCAGCAGCCCGCAGGTCGACGTGATCGGCAACCGTCCGCTGCCATCGAGCTTCGAAGGTGTTGCGATCCACAGCGAAGAGCTGAACAACCTGTCCTTCGACCTGGCCTCGTTCGACCGCGTTTCGCCGCGTACCGAAGAAAGCCTGAGCAAGTTCCGCTCCGAATACGGCGCGATCGATGCCGAAGCCGACCACGTCCACACCGGCGGCATCTCGTACCAGCCGTTCGCCAGCCTGACCACCAGCCTGTGGGGCACCCAGGCCGAAGACCTGTGGAACCAGTACTACTTCGGCGCCACCCACGTGCTGGGTGACAGCTCGGTTCTGGCTCTGACCACCGGTCTGAACTACTACAAGACCGTGGACGAAGGTAAGAAAAAACTGGGTGAAATCGACAACGATACCTACTCCCTGTCGTTCGGTCTGACTCACCAGGCGCATACCCTGACCTTCTCCTACCAGGAAGTGAACGGTAACGAGTACTTCGACTACCTGCACGAAACCAACGGCATCTACCTGGCCAACTCCCTGCTGTCGGACTTCAACGGCCCGAACGAGAAATCCTTCCAGGTGGCCTACGGTCTGAACATGGCCGAATACGGCGTGCCAGGCCTGAAGTTCAACATCTACCAGGCCCGCGGCTGGGGCATCGACGGCACTCACTACAAGGGTGGCGGCTACGATGGCGTGCAGTCGATGGACGGCGAGCACCACTATGAATACGGCATCGGTGCCGCTTATGCGGTACAGAGCGGTCCTCTGAAAGCCACCACCGTTCGTGCGACCTACACCGCGCACCGCGCGAGCGAGAACCAGGCTGACGGCAGCATCAACGAGTTCCGTCTGGTGACCACCGTTCCATTCAACATCCTGTAAAAACGCCAGCCGACGGCTGACTCAGTGACGAGTCGGCCGTTCGGCTTTTTGTCTTCAACCGATTGCAGAGGGTTCTTGATGAAAATGCTTCCCCTACGTGCGGCCATCGCGGCTGCGTTGCTGAGTGTCGCTGTCGGCGTCTCGGCCAAACCCTTGGTGGTCTGCACCGAAGCCAGCCCGGAAGGCTTCGATATGGTCCAGTACACGACTGCAGTCACTGCCGACGCGGTGGCCGAAACCATCTTCAACCGCCTGGCGGACTTCAAGCCCGGCACCACCGAAGTGATTCCGGCGCTGGCCGAGTCCTGGGACATCAGCGAAGACGGCCTGACCTACACGTTCCACCTGCGCAAAGGCGTCAAGTTTCACACCACCGAATATTTCAAGCCGACCCGCGACATGAATGCCGACGACGTGGTCTGGAGTTTCCAGCGTCAGCTGGACCCGAATCACCCGTGGCACAAGCTGTCGAGCGTGGGCTTCCCGTACTTTGAAAGCATGGGCTTCAAGGAACTGCTGAAAAGCGTCGAGAAAGTCGACGACAATACCGTCAAGTTCACCCTGACCCGTCGCGAAGCTCCGTTCCTGGCCGACATCGCCATGGCGTTCTCCTCGATCTACCCGGCCGAATACGCCGACCAGTTGCTCAAGGCCAACAAGACCGGCGACCTGAACAACAAACCGGTCGGCACCGGCCCGTTCATCTTCCAGCGTTACGCCAAGGACGCCCAGGTACGCTTCAAGGCCAACCCGGACTACTTCCGTGGCAAGGCGCCAGCTGACGCGCTGATCCTGGCGATAGCCACCGACAACAACGTGCGTTTGCAGAAGCTCAAGGCCAATGAGTGCCAGATCGCGTTGTATCCGAAACCGGATGACATCCCGAGCATCAAGAAAGACAGCAACCTGAAAGTCGATGAAATGGACGCAATGACCGTCTCGTACATCGCCATGAACACCACGCACAAGTACATCAGCGACGTGCGGGTGCGCAAAGCGATCGACATCGCCTTCGACAAGGAAGCCTACGTCAACGCCCTGTTCGGCAAAGGCAACGCCTCGGTCGCGGTCAACCCGTACCCGCCGACCCTGCTGGGCTACAACCACGACCTGAAGAACCCGCCACGTGACCTCGACGCCGCCCGCAAGCTGCTCAAGGAAGCCGGCGTACCGGAAGGCACCGTGTTTACCCTGTTTACCCGCAACGGCGGCGGCCCGACCAACCCGAACCCGATGCTCGGCGCGCAGATGATGCAGGCTGACCTGGCGAAAGTCGGGATCAAGATCGACATCCGCGTCATGGAATGGGGCGAGATGCTTAAACGCGCCAAGGCCGGCGAACACGACATGGTTTCGGCCGGATGGGCGGGCGACAACGGCGACCCGGATAACTTCCTGACGCCTATGCTCAGTTGCGAAGCCGCCAAGAACGGCGAAAACTACGCTCGCTGGTGCAACGAGAAATTCCAGGCCCTGCTCGACGAAGCACGGGCTAAAGTAGATCCGGCCGAACGCGCCAAACTGTATGAAGAAGCGCAAGTCATCTTCAATCAGGACCAACCGTGGATCAGCATGGCCCACACCCGCATGTTCACCGCAATGCGCAACAACGTAGAGGGTTATCACATCAGCCCTCTGACAACCAATAACTTCGCCACCACCCAGGTGAAGTAGATAAGAAACTCCCGGCGCCCCTGACCCCAGGGTCGCCGGGCACGCCTAACCGGCTGATGAGGTACCACACACGATGTTTAGTTTTATTGCCCGCCGACTGGGGTTATTGATCCCCACGTTTTTCGGCATCACCTTGCTGACTTTCGCGTTGATTCGCATGATTCCCGGCGACCCCGTGGAAGTGATGATGGGCGAACGTCGGGTCGACCCCGAAATGCACGCTCAGGCAATGGAACGCCTCGGTCTGAACAAACCGCTGTACGCCCAGTACCTGGACTACATCGGCAAACTGGCCCATGGCGACCTCGGCGAATCCCTGCGCACCCGTGAGAGCGTATGGACCGAGTTCACCTCCCTCTTCCCGGCGACCCTGGAACTGTCCATGGCCGCCCTGCTGTTCGCCGGCATCCTGGGCCTTCTGGCCGGGGTGATCGCGGCACTCAAGCGAGGATCCCTGTTCGACCACGGGGTGATGGGCATCTCCCTCGCGGGTTATTCGATGCCGATCTTCTGGTGGGGCCTGATCCTCATCATGTTCTTCTCGGTGAGCCTGGGCTGGACCCCGGTGTCCGGGAGGATCGACCTGCTTTACGACATCGAGCCGCGCACCGGCTTCATGCTGATCGACACCCTGCTGGCCGATGACATGGGCGCGTTCCTCGATGCCCTGCACCACCTGATCCTGCCGGCCATCGTGCTCGGCACCATCCCGCTGGCGGTGATCGCGCGGATGACCCGGTCGTCGATGCTCGAAGTACTGCGTGAAGACTACATCCGCACCGCCAAGGCCAAAGGCCTGTCGCCGTCGCGCGTGGTGTTCGTACACGGCCTGCGCAACGCGCTGATCCCGGTACTGACCGTGGTCGGCCTGCAAGTCGGCACCCTGCTGGCCGGTGCGGTCCTGACCGAAACCATCTTCTCCTGGCCCGGCATCGGTAAATGGCTGATCGAAGCCATTGGCGCCCGGGACTACCCGGTTGTGCAAAACGGCATCCTGTTAATCGCCTGCCTGGTGATTCTGGTCAACTTCGTGGTGGATATCCTCTACGGCTTTGCCAACCCACGCATCCGTCATCAGCGCTGAGGTCAATACCCATGAGCACTCCAACTTCCTCAGTAGTCACCGCCGCCACCGCCGTGGATCAAAGTCTGCTGTACCCGTCACCGTACAAAGAGTTCTGGCAGGCTTTCGCCAAGAACAAGGGCGCCGTCGCCGGCCTGCTGTTCATGCTGCTGGTAATTTTCTGCGCGATCTTCGCGCCGTGGGTCGCCCCGCATAACCCGAGCGAGCAATACCGCGACTTCCTGCTGACGCCGCCGGCGTGGCTCGAAGGCGGGCAGATGCAATTCCTGCTCGGCACCGATGAACTGGGTCGCGACCTGCTGTCGCGTCTGATCCAGGGTTCGCGCCTGTCGCTGCTGATCGGTCTGTCGTCGGTGGTGATGTCGCTGATCCCGGGGATCCTGCTGGGTCTGTTTGCCGGTTTCTTCCCGAAAATGGTCGGCCCGACCATCATGCGTCTGATGGACATCATGCTGGCCCTGCCATCGCTGCTGCTGGCCGTGGCGATCGTCGCCATCCTCGGCCCTGGCCTGATCAACACCGTGATCGCGATTGCCGTGGTTTCGCTGCCGTCCTACGTGCGTCTGACCCGTGCCGCCGTGATGGGTGAGCTGAACCGCGACTACGTGACCGCCGCGCGCCTGGCCGGTGCCGGTCTGCCGCGCCTGATGTTCATCACCGTGCTGCCGAACTGCATGGCACCGCTGATCGTTCAGGCGACCCTGAGCTTCTCCTCGGCGATCCTCGATGCCGCCGCCCTGGGCTTCCTCGGCCTCGGCGTCCAGCCGCCAACCCCTGAGTGGGGCACCATGCTGGCTTCGGCCCGCGACTACATCGAACGCGCCTGGTGGGTGGTGAGTCTGCCTGGTTTGACCATTTTGCTCAGCGTGCTGGCAATCAACTTGATGGGCGACGGCCTGCGCGATGCGCTGGACCCGAAACTCAAGAACGCCGCCTGAGGAGATTCCCATGTCACTGTTAGAAATCAAGAATCTCAACGTTCGCTTCGGCGACAAGAACGCCACCCCGGTCGTCGACGGCCTCGACCTGAAAGTCGACAAGGGCGAAGTTCTGGCGATCGTGGGCGAGTCGGGTTCCGGCAAGTCCGTGACCATGATGGCGCTGATGGGCCTGATCGAGCACCCGGGGATCGTCACCGCCGACTCGCTGAGCTTCGACGGCAAGAACATGCTCAAGCTGAACAACCGCCAGCGTCGGCAGATCGTCGGCAAAGACCTGGCGATGGTGTTCCAGGACCCGATGACCGCGCTGAACCCGAGCTACACCGTCGGTTTCCAGATCGAAGAAGTGCTGCGCCTGCACCTGAAAATGTCCGGCAAGCAAGCGCGCAAACGTGCGATCGAGCTGCTGGAAAAAGTCGAAATCCCGGGCGCCGCCAGCCGTATGGACGCCTACCCGCACCAACTGTCCGGCGGTATGAGCCAGCGTGTGGCGATTGCCATGGCGATTGCCGGCGAGCCGAAACTGCTGATCGCGGACGAGCCGACCACCGCACTCGACGTGACGATTCAGGCACAGATCATGGACCTGCTGCTGGCGTTGCAGAAAGAGCAGAACATGGGCCTGGTGCTGATCACCCACGACCTCGCCGTGGTGGCCGAAACCGCCCAGCGCGTGTGCGTGATGTACGCCGGTCAAGCCGTTGAAGTCGGTCAGGTGCCGCAACTGTTCGACATCCCGGCCCACCCGTACAGCGAAGCGCTGCTCAAGGCGATTCCGGAACACAGCCAGGGTGCCGAGCGTCTGGCCACTCTGCCGGGCATCGTTCCCGGCCGTTACGACCGCCCGCAAGGCTGTCTGCTGTCGCCGCGCTGCCCGTACGTGCAGGACAGCTGCCGCGCGCAGCGTCCGACCCTTGACCCGAAAAGCAACAGCCTCGCCCGCTGCTTCTATCCGTTGAACCAGGAGGTGGCGTAATGGCCGTCGTACTTACCGCCCGCGACCTGACCCGTCACTACGAAGTCTCCCGTGGCCTGTTCAAGGGCCATGCGACCGTACGCGCCCTGAACGGCGTGTCGTTCGAGCTGGAAGCCGGCAAGACCCTCGCCGTCGTCGGTGAATCGGGCTGCGGCAAATCCACCCTCGCCCGCGCCCTGACCTTGATCGAAGAGCCATCGTCCGGTTCCCTGAAAATCGCAGGCCAGGAAGTGGCCGGCGCCGACAAGGCTCAGCGCAAACAACTGCGCAAAGACGTGCAGATGGTGTTCCAGAGCCCGTACGCTTCGTTGAACCCACGGCAGAAAATCGGCGATCAACTGGCCGAACCGCTGTTGATCAACACCAACCTGTCGGCCGCCGAGCGTCGCGAGAAAGTCCAGGCGATGATGAAGCAGGTCGGCTTGCGTCCCGAGCACTACCAGCGTTATCCGCACATGTTCTCCGGCGGTCAGCGTCAGCGTATCGCGCTGGCCCGCGCCATGATGTTGCAACCGAAAGTGCTGGTGGCGGACGAACCTACTTCCGCACTGGACGTGTCGATCCAGGCGCAGGTGCTGAACCTGTTCATGGACATGCAGCAGGAGTTCAACACCGGTTACGTGTTCATCTCGCACAACCTGGCGGTGGTGCAGCACGTGGCGGATGACGTGATGGTGATGTACCTCGGTCGCCCGGTGGAAATCGGTCCGAAGCACGACATCTACGCCCGTCCTCTGCACCCGTACACCCAGGCGCTGCTGTCGGCGACTCCGACCATCCACCCGGATCCGGACAAGCCGAAAATCAAGATCGTCGGCGAGCTGCCCAACCCGCTGAACCCACCGCCTGGCTGCGCGTTCCACAAGCGCTGCCCGTACGCCACCGCGCGTTGCAGCAGCGAAGAGCCGGCCCTGCGCCAGCTCGACACGCGTCAGGTCGCGTGCCACTACGCCGAGCAATTCCTCGACGGCGCGGCATGAAAAAACCCGCCCCGTTTCCCGGGGCGGGTTGTTGATGAGTTGACCAAACCCCTTCTGCCCCGATTGCGCATCGATCGGGAAAGAAGGGGTTTTCTTTCGCCCGGAATCTACGTCTGGCTATCGCCTTCGTCCGGATCGTCGGTGTCCGGCTCATCGGTGGTCGAGTCGTCATCGTCGGCGCTGCCACCCTGACCCTGATCGCCCGGCTCGGACGCGGACTTGGCCAGCATCAGCGCGCTGTGCCCCACCTGCCCGCTGGAAGCCTGGGTATCGTGATCCTCGCACTCGGCCCAGGCCGTCGCGGTGCCGAGGGACAGCATCACCATCACTTTCAACAGCAGCAAAACGCGTAGCAACCTGTTTTTCATAGCCGAGTCCATCCTGTTCCAGGTGAGAAATTCATGCTGACCTGACGCTGATTGAAATCTAGTTCCGATCCGCCGGGTTCACCAGATAGGACGCTAACCACTGCCCGGAAATGCCATGCGTGGACAGACCGCTTTCGAATAACGCCCATAACCGGATCGGCTAAGCGAGGTCGTCTATCTGGAGCGCTTGATGAGCAGCCACTAAAAAGCCCCCGAGGCTTACGCAACGGGGGCTTTGGAGGGAACAGCTCAATGCTTAGTGGTGCTCACGGGTGGCACGGAATTTCACGTCCGGCCAGCGCTCTTCCATCAGGGCCAGGTTGACGCGGGTCGGTGCGAGGTAGGTCAGGTGACCGCCGCCGTCCAGTGCCAGGTTTTCCACGGCCTTGTTGGAGAATTCCTCGAGCTTCTTCTTGTCGCTGCATTCGATCCAGCGCGCGGAGTACACGGTGATCGGCTCGTAGGAGCACTCGACCTTGTATTCCTCTTTCAGGCGGCTGGCGACCACATCGAACTGCAGCACACCGACGGCGCCGAGGATGATGTCGTTGCTGCGCTCTGGGAAGAACACCTGGGTCGCGCCTTCTTCGGCCAGCTGTTGCAGGCCCTGGCGCAATTGCTTGGATTTCAACGGATCGCGCAGGCGTACGCGGCGGAAAAGTTCCGGGGCGAAGTGCGGGATACCGGTGAAACCCAGGGTTTCGCCTTCGCTGAAGGTGTCGCCGATCTGGATCGTGCCGTGGTTGTGCAGACCGATGATGTCGCCGGCGTACGCTTCTTCCAGTTGTTCACGCTCGGAGGAGAAGAACGTCAGGGCGTCGCCGATGCGCACGTCCTTGCCGGTACGCACGTGGCGCATCTTCATGCCTTTCTCGTACTTGCCGGAGCAGATACGCATGAAAGCGATGCGGTCGCGGTGTTTCGGGTCCATGTTCGCCTGGATCTTGAAGATGAAGCCCGAGAACTTCTCTTCCACCGGCTCCACGGTGCGCTCGTTGGCCACACGGGCCAGCGGGCGCGGCGCCCAGTCGACCACGGCGTCGAGCACGTGATCGACACCGAAGTTGCCCAGTGCCGTACCGAAGAACACCGGAGTCAGCTGACCGTCGAGGAACTCCTGCTGGTTGAACTCGTGGCAGGCGCCCTGCACCAGTTCCAGCTGCTCGAGGAAACGGTCGTACTCGTCGCCCAGATGCGCGCGGGCTTCGTCGGAGTCGAGCTTCTCGATGATCTTGGTTTCGGTGCGTTCGTGACCGTGACCGGCGGTGTAGACAATGATGTAGTCGTCGGCCAGGTGGTACACGCCCTTGAAGTCGCGGTAGCAACCGATCGGCCAGGTGATCGGCGCAGCCTTGATCTTCAGGACGGCTTCGATCTCGTCGAGCAGTTCGATCGGGTCGCGGATGTCACGGTCGAGTTTGTTGATGAAGCTGACGATCGGCGTGTCACGCAGACGGCAGACGTCCATCAGGGCAATCGTACGTGGCTCAACACCTTTACCGCCGTCGAGAACCATCAGGGCCGAGTCCACCGCCGTCAGGGTGCGATAGGTGTCTTCGGAGAAGTCTTCGTGGCCCGGGGTGTCGAGCAGGTTGATCATGTGTTCGCGATACGGGAACTGCATGACCGACGTAGTAATCGAGATGCCCCGCTGCTTTTCCATCTCCATCCAGTCGGATGTCGCGTGGCGGTCGGATTTACGGGATTTCACCGTACCGGCCACGGCAATCGCCTTGCCCATCAGCAAGAGCTTTTCGGTGATGGTGGTTTTACCGGCATCGGGGTGGGAAATAATGGCGAAAGTGCGGCGTTTCGCGACTTCGGCGGCCTGTCTGGTCATGGGAAATCGCCTGGCGGTGATTCAAAAAAGGGCGGCGATTATAGCCCAACTCGATTCAATAACCGAACCGTTGAGCACATTAAGGGTGGCCAAATGCTGCCTCAGATGGGAACCTTTTAAAGCACGGAGACGTCCATCCCCTGTTACGACAATTCGTCAGGGGCTGAAAAATCAGCAAGTTAGCCTGACGAGGCTGCGCTCATGGCTCGCTTTCAGACCGCTTTTGCCGGACTGAAAAAAAGCTGCTTCTCGCGAACGCTGACTTCGGCAGCCAGGAATGGCCTTGCCACACGGAGCAGCGCTCGCCGACTAAAAAAAAGGAGTCCGCCTGTGGCTATCCGCTATGGCAAAGGGCTGATGGGAGGTGCGGTGGTGATCGCGCTCCTGGCCCTGCTGGTCCACTGGATCGGCATCAACACGATCGAACACTACCGCGACGATTTGTTGTTTTACCTGCAAGCTCATCTGATTCTCGTCCTCGCTTCAATGCTGGCCGCCCTGGTCGTGGGCATCCCCGCCGGTATCTTCCTGAGCCGTCCGACCATGGTCGGACGCGCCGAACGCTTCATGCAGATCTTCAACATCGGCAACACCGTGCCGCCGCTGGCCGTGCTCGCAATTGCCCTGGGGATTCTCGGCATCGGCAGCGGTCCGGCGATCTTCGCTCTGTTCCTCGCCTCGCTTTTGCCGATTGTGCGCAACACCTATGAAGGCCTGAAAAACGTCCAGGGCTCGCTGAAAGAAGCCGCCGTCGGCATCGGCATGACGCCGCGCCAGGTGCTGTGGAAAGTCGAATTGCCCAACGCCGTGCCGATCATCGTCGGCGGTGTGCGGGTGGCGCTGGCGATCAACGTCGGTACGGCGCCGCTGGCCTTCCTGATCGGCGCCAACAGCCTCGGCAGCCTGATCTTCCCCGGCATCGCCCTGAACAATCAGCCGCAACTGCTGCTCGGCGCCGCGTGCACCGCGCTGCTGGCCCTGCTGCTCGATGGCGTGGTCACCCTCGCCAGCCGCCTCTGGCTGGAACGCGGTTTGCGCCCGTCTTAAGGCCTTGCGAAGGAATATTTATGAAAAGACTTAGTTTGATTCTGGGCTGCGTGCTGCTCTTCGCAGGCATCGCCCAAGCCGCCGACAAACCGGTGATTCGCCTTGGCGCCCGGGTATTCACCGAGCAGACCCTGCTCGCGGAAATCACCGCGCAATACCTGCGCAGCAAAGGCTACGACGCGCAGATCACCGGCGGCCTGGGCAGCAACCTGGCCCGCAGCGCCCACGAAACCGGACAGCTGGACATGCTCTGGGAATACACCGGCGTGTCGCTGGTGGCCTACAACCATGTCACCGAAAAACTCGACAGCGAACAGTCCTACGCCCGGGTGAAAGAACTCGACGCGAAAAAAGGCCTGGTCTGGCTCACGCCGTCGAAATTCAGCAACACCTACGCCCTCGCCCTGCCGAAAAAAGTGGCCGAGCAATACCCGCAAATCCACAACATCAGCCAGTTGAACGACGTGTTGAAGGCTGAAGCCAAGACCAATCACCTGGTCGCACTGGACACCGAGTTCGCCAACCGCTCCGACGGCCTGGACGGCATGGTCAAGCTGTACGACATGAACCTGACCCGCCAGAACATCCGGCAGATGGACGCAGGTTTGGTCTACACCGCCCTGCGCAACGGTCAGGTGTTTGCCGGTCTGGTCTACACCACCGACGGTCGCCTCAACGCGTTCGGTCTGAAGCTGCTGGAAGACGACAAGCATTACTTCCCGGACTACACCGCCGCGCCGGTGGTGCGTCAGGCCTATCTCGACGCGCACCCGAAACTGGCGGAGCAACTCAAGCCACTGGCCGAACTGTTCGACGACGAAACCATGCGCCAGCTCAACGCGCGGGTCGATGTCGATCACGAAAGCCCGTCGAAAGTCGCTGCCGATTTCCTGCGCCAGCATCCACTGAATTAAAGGAGGAAAAGTCATGGAATTCCTGAACGCCTTTTCCCACCTCGACTGGCAGCAGGTGATGCACCTGACCTGGCAGCACATCACCCTGGTCGGCATTGCCGTCAGCCTGGCGATTCTCATCGGCGTGCCGCTGGGTATCCTGATGACGCGCTTCCCGAGCCTCGCCGGTCCCTTGCAGGCCAGCGCCACGGTGCTGCTGACCGTGCCGTCGATTGCGCTGTTCGGCCTGCTGCTGCCGTTCTACTCGAAATTCGGCCAGGGCCTCGGCCCGATGCCGGCGATCACCGCCGTGTTCCTTTATTCACTACTGCCGATCATGCGCAACACCTACCTCGCCCTGACCGGCGTCGAACCGGGTATTCGCGAGGCCGCACGCGGCATCGGCATGACCTTCGGCCAGCGCCTGCGCATGGTCGAGTTGCCGATCGCAGTGCCGGTGATCCTCGCCGGCGTGCGCACCGCCGTGGTGATGAACATCGGCGTGATGACCATCGCCGCGACCATCGGCGCCGGCGGCCTCGGTGTACTGATCCTCGCCTCCATCAGCCGCAGTGACATGTCGATGCTCATTGTCGGCGCGCTGCTGGTCAGTCTTCTGGCGATCTTCGCCGACCTCATTTTGCAGTGGCTGCAACGTTCGCTGACTCCAAAAGGACTCCTCAAATGATCGAACTTCAAAACCTCAGCAAGACCTTCCAAAGCAACGGCAAAGATGTGAAAGCCGTGGACTCGGTAAGCCTGACCGTCAATGAAGGCGAAATCTGTGTGTTCCTCGGGCCATCGGGTTGCGGCAAAAGCACCACGCTGAAAATGATCAACCGCCTGATCAAGCCGACCTCGGGCAAGATCCTGATCAACGGCGAAGACACCACCGACCTCGACGAAGTGACCCTGCGCCGCAACATCGGTTACGTGATTCAGCAGATCGGTCTGTTCCCGAACATGACCATCGAAGAGAACATCGTGGTGGTGCCGAAACTGCTCGGCTGGGACAAACAGAAATGCCACGACCGCGCCCGCGAACTGATGAGCATGATCAAGCTTGAGCCCAAGCAGTATCTGCATCGTTACCCGCGTGAACTGTCCGGTGGCCAGCAGCAACGGATCGGCGTGATCCGCGCGCTGGCGGCAGATGCACCGCTGCTGCTGATGGACGAACCGTTCGGCGCGGTCGACCCGATCAACCGCGAGATGATCCAGAACGAATTCTTCGAGATGCAGCGTGCGCTGAACAAGACCGTGATCATGGTCAGCCACGACATCGACGAAGCGATCAAGCTGGGCGACAAGATCGCAATCTTCCGCGCCGGCAAGCTGTTACAGATTGACCACCCGGACACCCTGCTCGCCCATCCGGCGGACGATTTCGTCAGCAACTTCGTCGGCCAGGACAGCACCCTCAAACGCCTGCTGCTGGTGAAAGCCGAAGACGCCGCGGACAACGCGCCGTCGGTGAGCCCGGAAACCCCGGTGGCCGATGCGCTGGAGTTGATGGACGAGCATGACCGTCGCTATGTCGTCGTGACTGACGCGGAGAACAAGGCGCTGGGTTATGTGCGCCGTCGTGACCTGCATCGTCAGACCGGCACCTGTGCGCAATTCCTGCGCGAGTTCAACGCCACGGCCGCTTATGACGAGCATTTGCGCATCCTGTTGTCGCGCATGTACGAGTTCAATCGCGCCTGGTTGCCGGTGATGGATGCAGAGCGAGTGTTCCTCGGCGAGGTTACCCAGGAGTCGATTGCGGCGTACCTGAGTTCGGGTCGATCGCGCGGAATGAAGACCAATATCGTGTCACCGGCCGAGGCGGTGGCCTGATCAAAAGGAAAAGGGCTGTTCGACAGCCCTTTTTTTCGACCGCCGGAACCTGAAAGTCGTGATTTTTTTGCCGACGATGAGCCGGCAAGAAATATCAACACGCAAGAAGGCTGACCTCGTCCGCGAATGTCAGCCTTGACCGGCAACTTCCCCCTCACCTCCCCTTCTCGCCGCCAACGTCGCCGATGTTGAAGTGATCGTACTTATCTGAGACTTGGCACACATCAGCGTCGAACGTGCAGGTATTTTTAACACCTGAAAATTATTGCGGAACATCTGACCGTCATCTCGGTCGGCTACAAAGAGTGATATCCGCGACGCACGTCAGAAGCGTGCAAAAACGCGACATTTTTAGTTGATCTCAGGCCCCTCACGCCCTAAAGTTCGCGCCGAGCGTCCATGCTGGAAACGATCCATCCGGCTCAAGTACTGACGACGAGACAGCAAGGCCAAGGGAAAGAAAGCTTCATTTCCCATGGCCTTTTTGCTTTCGGCGACATGCCTTGGGAAGTAGGCGAACCAAAGTGGGGATACGGAGGACGTTCATTTGCACCCATTGATTAACTTTGTTTGCCAGTAGGAGAGCTCCCAGCATGTCGATCCAGGTCGAAGACTATTTCGCGCGCGAAACCTTTCAGAAAATGAAGGCGTTCGCCGACAAACAGGAAACCCCGTTCGTGGTGATCGACACCGCGATGATCGCCCAGGCCTATGACGACCTGCGCGCCGGTTTCGAATTCGCCAAGGTCTACTACGCGGTCAAGGCCAACCCGGCCGTCGAGATCATCGACCTGCTCAAAGAGAAAGGTTCGAGCTTCGACATCGCCTCGATCTATGAGCTGGACAAAGTGCTGAGCCGTGGCGTCAGCGCGGACCAGATCAGCTACGGCAATACCATCAAGAAATCCAAGGACATTCGCTACTTCTACGAGAAGGGCGTGCGTCTGTTCGCCACCGACTCGGAAGCCGACCTGCGCAACATCGCCAAGGCCGCACCGGGCGCCAAAGTCTATGTGCGCATCCTGACCGAAGGCTCGACCACGGCCGACTGGCCACTGTCGCGCAAATTCGGCTGCCAGACCGACATGGCCATGGACCTGCTGATCCTCGCCCGCGACCTGGGCCTGGTGCCATACGGCATCTCGTTCCACGTTGGTTCGCAACAGCGCGACATCAGCGTCTGGGACGCGGCGATCGCCAAGGTCAAAGTGATCTTCGAACGCCTGAAGGAAGAAGACGGCATCCACCTCAAGCTGATCAACATGGGCGGTGGCTTCCCGGCCAACTACATCACCCGTACCAACAGCCTGGAAACCTACGCCGAAGAAATCATCCGCTTCCTGAAGGAAGACTTCGGTGATGACCTGCCGGAAATCATTCTGGAGCCGGGCCGTTCGCTGATCGCCAACGCCGGCATCCTGGTCAGCGAAGTGGTGCTGGTCGCGCGTAAATCCCGCACCGCCGTCGAGCGTTGGGTTTATACCGATGTGGGCAAATTCTCGGGCCTGATCGAAACCATGGACGAAGCGATCAAGTTCCCGATCTGGACCGAGAAGAAAGGCGAGATGGAAGAAGTCGTGATCGCCGGCCCGACCTGCGACAGCGCCGACATCATGTACGAAAACTACAAGTACGGCCTGCCGCTGAACCTGGCGATCGGTGATCGTCTGTACTGGCTGTCGACCGGTGCGTACACCACCAGTTACAGCGCCGTAGAGTTCAACGGCTTCCCGCCGCTGAAATCGTTCTACGTGTAAGCGACGCTTCAACTGAAAAGGCCCATGCGTGCATGGGCCTTTTTTATTTGCGCAACCAGATCTCAAGATGGTTGAGCATTGTCATGAATTCATCGGCGCCCTCTTGGGTGGCGGCCAGGTGGAAATTCAACTCGCCGAGTTTCGACGCGCGCTCTGCCCTCAATAAGTCATTGAACAGCATGTCTATGCGCAAGCCGGTTTCTTCGAGAAACACGCTGATGGACGAACTCACGGAAGCCAATCCGCTAAACAACCCGGCAATATCAACTTTGTATTCTGCGGCTCTGACGAGCGGATCCGCTGACGAATAAGCCACGTCCCAAACCGGCGTCGTGCGCACTTCACGAAACAACTCCTCGACCACCGTCGGCTGGGTATGACACTGGCACGAGCGATGATCCATTGCTCTGCCAAATACCGACTTGAGACCGAACGACTCGTCATGCACCTCGGCGATGGTGTATTTCAGTTGGCGAATCGCCGCCCTCAGCGAGGAAAAACGAAGCGCCAGTTCGTGAACGAGGTCCGGGACATCGGTTGGGGGAAACAACTTCCAGGTCGGCGACTTGGATAAGCTGTACAACTTGAAATCCACCTGACTGAGAGGCTCGTTCCTTGAAGTATTGCGGGTGATTTCCAGCGTTTCGGCGGTGAACGTAGCGAGATCCGCGACGTAAGTACTGCACAGGCGCCGAACCTCTTCGGTGCGCTGCCAGAACGCCTGCAAGTAGCCTGCATTGAAGCTGGCGTTGTTCAAACGTGAATCGCTGGCCAGTACCGCCAATTGATGACCGCTGGCTCTGCGACGCTCAAACACCAAAGGAATGTTGTTGAAGGTGGGGTGAAGAGAACCGAGGAAACTTGTGTATCGATCCAGCACGCGTCGTTGCGCTGTGGAGAATTCATAGGCAAGTGTTTTCATGAGTGGCAGGGAAGCGGTGGACATGTCGCCCACCGCCTCGACTCCTTACTGCTGAACAGTTTTCAGGTACTGCCTGAAGTCGGCAATTCGGGTGATTGCTTCAGCTGTTCGCTGCTCGACCGGCTGCGACATGTCTTGCTTGAAGTCCCGGGCGAGAGACTCAATCCGGGTTACCAGATTCGAGAACTCATTCACGTATCCCCAGCGCTCGTCGTCGAGTTGGTCGAGGACTCGCACCAGCTGAATCTTTCCATCGATCTGTTCAATCTCGTTGATGAGCTTCTTCAACTGCGCCCTTAGATCAGCCGCTTTTTCCTTGAGCTTGTTGTAAGCCGCCAGCATGTTCAGATAGGAAATGGCCTCACCGATGCCAGAGATCATTTTTTTCAAGGTATCAATGGCGAACAGTGCAATCTGGACCTGCGGTGGCGCCAGCCCCAGGGCTTTCAGGTTATCCAGGGTCAATCGGGCCTCCTGACCGATTTTCTCTACCCCGGCTTTCGCGATCAGCTCAAGCGCTTCAGACACCGAATTCATCTGCTTCTCGAAATCGACGACTTTTTCTTCAGACTTGACCTTCAGTGCCTCCGTGAAAGCCCGATCCTGTTGCAGGGTTACGATCCATTGCGCCGAAGCCGACCGGTCATAGGCGGTACTCAAGCCGTTGTGGGTCATCTTCAAATCGGCCGCGTATTCGGCGACTTTCATCGAAACATTCTTGAGGTCGCTTTCCATTTCCTCGTGGATTTCATTCGCGTCTTCCGGGTAATCGATCAGTTCGATTTGAGCTGTCTTCAGTTTGTTCTGCGCACGTTCCAGATTGATCCCTGTCGTCTGGGCCTGATTACGAATTTCAAATGTGGCTTTCTGGATAGCGACTGTCAGCCCATTCATTGTGCGGACGGTACCCGGCAGATAATTGAACTGTTCGCCCAGCATTTGAGCAGTGACATTACTTGTTTGAACAGCCGCAGCGTAAGCGCGTAACGCAGCGCCATCAAAATCCGAAACGGCTGGATTATTATTTAGCGAGAACATCACTGCTTTACTCCTGAACATCGTGAAACTGCTTCCATACTCTTTATCTGCCGCCGCGAACACGCCCAGCAGTTGATCGGAACTCGCCCTGATCTGCTCCCACGGATCAATAATGCCGAGAATCTGGTTCTTGAACCTCCTCAGGGACGTTGCCTCCTGAAGCAGATCAACTTCTTTGACAGAGGCATATATATAGGTGCTCAGCGCATTCCATACCAGCATCAGGTTTTGCGTAGCGACTTCAGCCTCGATCGCTACATAGCCGAGGTTCTGCAAATCATCGCGCACTTTGTTCAGGGAACTCAGCGTCTGGTTTTTGCTGGCCATTACCTGGTTGGAGGTCTGTTGTTCCGCCTTCAACCGGTTTCGCTCCTTACGGATCTTTTCAGCCTTGACTCCCTGATAAATACCGAGAATCAAACCACCGATATTCAGGGTCGCTGCCGACCTGATCGCTTCTTGAACCAACTGATCATATTGCTTGTTCAGTTCATCGATTTCTTTCGAGCGCTGATCGATTTCGCCCTGCAGGGCCTGGATGTCTGCCTGATAGGTATTGCGCGACACGAACTCCAGTCGCAGCTTGATTTCCGGCAACACGATCTCGCGCATGTCAGCGCCGAAATTGTCGATTTCTGACCTGACATCTTCGGCCTTCGCGTGGCACTTCATGACTTTGTCCAGCATGTCATTGAGGTAGGCCTTGATTTCCGGAACATCGCCGGACGGCAAGCCCAGGTCGGGAAGCCCCGGAATCGTGCGCTTCAGCTGCAGATACTCTTCCGGCGTATTGATATCGAATTCTTCCAGGTATCTGGAGGCTTTCAGGTCATCGTAGATTGCTACGATGCCCTTACCCGTACGAATGATGTTGCCGGCAAAAATCTTCAGATCGGTACCCGTGAGCATGATTTTTTCACGCAGCGGGGACCAGCGCTTCGCGTGGTCGTAGGTGTACGTGAATGTCCGCAGGAAGTCTGTTGCCTTGAGACCAACGCCCCCTGCATCCCCGGCGCCATAGTTCAGATAAGCAACGACGTCCGCCAGCCGAACCGGAAGCGACAGCCCCAGAACCTCATACTTGCGCAGGCTGATAATCTGCTCTTTGGTTAATTGAATACCGGTTTCCCGATTGTATTCTTCACCCTCGCCGAGCGAAGCACTTACAAACATCCGAGGCGCTTTTGCGGCGGCCTCGACAATCTTGCTGTCCATCTTGAACTCCATAAGAGACTCCTTGTCTTCTTCGGATATTTAATAAAAGTCATTTTAGATACGACATCATCGTTCGACTCATTTCAACTTGAGCGCCGACATCGAAAAACAACCTTAGGACAGCAAGACAACAATCAACAAGCATTCAAATATTAGCAATCAAGACAAATAAGCCACTCACCCGAATACTTATCCGAAAACAGCCATATCAACTTGATAAAACCAACTAACCGCAGAATAAATAATTACAAAGCAACTAACTCTGCCAGCCGAAATTTATAAGCGTCGGCCATGGCGCGGATTTGCGGATGTTGTGCATTCAACAAGGACACACTGGCGACTCGCAGGAAATTCACATTGCCCGCGTCCAGTGCCTTGCGTAGCCAGCCAAGTGCGTCATCGATGCGCCCCTCGTCGGCAAGCACCGCGGCGTGGCTGAACTGCCCCCGAAAATCGCCGCCCTCGGCCGCACGCCGATACCAGTCACGTGCCGTTGGCAGATCTTGCGGACAGTGACGCCCCTCTTCCAGATACCGGCCCAACAGGTTCATCGACTTGGCATGTCCCGACTCTGCAGCGCGGCGGTACAGGGCAAGGGCTTGCGGCTGATTCTCGGGTGTTCCACGCCCGGTGGCGTGCAGGTTTGCCAAGTTGTACATCGCCCAATCCAGCCCCGCGTCGGCGGCCGTCTGGTAATGGCGCGCGGCGAGTTCGGCGCTGGCCACACAACCCCATCCGTGTTCATGGCAGCGGCCGAGCATGTTGCGCGCCATCAGATGACCTTGCCCTGCGGCGATTTCAAACCAGCGCAATGCCAGCGGCTGATCCTGAGCAATACCGTGACCATCGAGCAGGATCTGCCCGAGCAGCGCCTGCGCTTCCAGCACCCCCTCACCCGCCGCCAGCAGAATCGCCTGAGCCGCACGAGCCGGGCTTTCTTCGAGCATGGCGGTGAGGCGTTCACCGTCGAGGACTTCTTCGCGGCGTAACCGAAAGTCCGCCACTTACACCTCGACCCAGCGACGCAACAAGTTGTGATAGGTGCCGGTGAGGCGGATCAGCGACGGGTGATCGGGCATGTCGTGGGTGAGTTGCTGGATCGCACCGTCCATCTCGAACAGCAAGGCACGCTGGCTGTCTTCGCGCACCAGACTTTGCGTCCAGAAGAACGAGGCATAACGCGCCCCGCGAGTGACCGCATTGACCTTGTGCAGGCTGGTGCCGGGGTACAGCACCATGTCGCCGGCGGGCAGTTTCACCCGTTGGGTGCCGAAGGTGTCCTGGATTTCCAGCTCGCCGCCGTCGTAGTCCTCCGGCTCGCTGAAAAACAGCGTGGCCGATAGATCCGTACGTACGCGCTCGATGCTGCCCTTTGGCTGGCGCACCGCGTTGTCGATGTGGAAATCGAAACTGCCGCCCGCCGTGTAGCAGTTGAGTAACGGCGGAAATACTTTGTGCGGCAGTGCAGCCGACATGAACAGCGGGTTTTTCCACAGGCGTTCAAGCATCGCGGCGCCGATTTCCTTGGCCAGCGGATGGCCTTCCGGCAGCTGCAGATTGTGCTTGGCCTTGGCCGATTGATAGCCGGCGGTGATCTTGCCATCGGCCCAGTCAGCCTGTTCCAGAGCCTCGCGGATGCGCTGCACTTCTTCTTTCGCGAACAGCCCGGGGATGTGCAGCAGCATGGCAATGTCACCTGATGGCAAAGAGGCGGCAATGGTATTGATTCTTATTGGCTGTGTAAAACCCGCTAGACGAATGAACTGGCAAAAACCGTAAGGTTAAATTGTAAAGAATGTAAATTCAGTGCGAATAACAATGTTTCGCAATTGATACGAATACCTGTTTACCCTATATTCCGCCGCCTCAAATCCTTGGGGAGGGGAATAAAAATGGCACGTCAACAAGCACAATTACCGGTCAGCTCACCACGTCTGCTCGCTTCCGCCATCGGCGTGGCAATCACCGCCGGCTCCGCAGGCCACATGGTGTTCGCCGCCGAAAAAACCGACAGCAAAGCCACCGGCAATGCCATCGCCCTGGACGCCACCGCCATCACCGGCGAAGCCCAGGACTCGACGTCCTACCAGGTCGAGAAAGCCTCCTCGCCCAAGTACACCGCACCGCTGGTTGATACGCCGCGCTCGGTCACCGTTATCCCGCAACAAGTTCTGAAAGACACCGGCGCCCTGAATATGCAGGACGCGCTGCGCACCGTACCGGGCATCACCTTCGGTGCCGGTGAAGGCGGCAACCCGCAGGGCGACCGTCCGTTCATCCGTGGTTTCGACGCCCAGGGCGACACTTACCTCGACGGTGTGCGCGACACCGGCTCCCAGAGCCGCGAGATCTTCGCCGTAGAAAACATCGAAGTCAGCAAGGGCCCGAACTCCGCCATCGGTGGTCGCGGCGCGGCGGGCGGCAGCATCAACCTGGTGAGCAAGAAAGCGCACCTGGGCAACTCGTTCGACGGTGGCTTCACCTGGGGCTCCGACCAGACCCAGCGTTACACGATGGATGGCAACTACCAGTTCAGCGACACCGCTGCCGGCCGTCTGAACCTGATGAGCCACGAGAGCAACGTCGCCGGTCGCGACAAGGTCGACTATGACCGTTGGGGCATCGCGCCGTCCCTGGCCTTCGGCCTGGGCACCGACACCCGCGTCAACCTCGACTACTACCATCTCGAAAGCAACGACACGCCGGATTCGGGCATCCCTTACACGATTCCGGCCGGTGGCTCGGCGGCGCGCACCAAGTCCAACCCGGACAAGCCGTACGCCGGCGGCGATCACAGCAACTTCTACGGTCTGGATCGCGATTTCCGCAAGGGTCGCACCGACACCGCGACCTTCGCCATCGAGCATGACCTGAGCGACTCGCTGACCCTCAAGAACACCCTGCGTCACGGCACCAGCATGCAGGATTACATCCTGACCCAGCCGGACGACAGCAAGGGCAACGTGAACAACGGCAGCGTCTGGCGTCGTGCGAACACTCGCGTGAGCAACACCGAGACCACCACCAACCAGACCGATCTGTTCGGCAACTTCTACGTCGCCGGCTTCAAGAACAGCTTCTCCACCGGTGTCGAATACACTCGTGAGGAAAGCAGCAAATCCTCGTACAACGTCAACACCGACACCACGCCGCGTACCTCGGCCGTGACCACCAACTGCAACCCGGGCCTGATCGGCGCCGCCAGCGGCTACAACTGCACCTCGCTGTCGAACCCGACCCCGAACGATCCGTGGAACGGCGCGATCTCGCGCAACTACGCCGGCACCGACACCCAGTCCGATACCTACGCGCTGTATGTGTTCGACACCCTGGAGCTGTCCCAGCAATGGCTGGTGAACATGGGCCTGCGTTACGACCACTTCGAAACCGGCTACAAGACGTACACCAACGCTGGCCGCACCACCTCCAAGGGTTCGGACACCAGCGAGTTCGTCACCGGCCAGTTCGGCGTCGTCTACAAACCGGCAGAGAACGGCAGCATCTATGCGTCCTACGCCACCTCCGCCACACCGCCGGGCAACACCCTGGGTGAAGGTCAGGAAGGCAACCCGCTGGGCGGCACGCCAGATCGTAACGGCAACCTGCTCAAGAGCGACATGGAGCCGGAAACCACCAAGAACTACGAAATCGGTACCAAGTGGGATCTGCTGAACGATCGCCTGTCGCTGACCGCCGATATCTTCCGCACCGAGAAAGAAAACGCGCGTGTCCAGGTTGATACCACCTCGTACGAAAACGCCGGCAAGACTCGTGTACAAGGTATCGAGTTGTCCGCCAGCGGCAAGATCACCGACAAGTGGCAAGTGTTCGCCGGTTACGCCTACATGGACAGCGAACAGGTTGACGGCGGTGACCTGCCGGCCAACAAGGCCAACAACGGTAACGAGCTGCCTAACACGCCGAAAAACAGCGCCAGCCTGTGGACCACTTACCAGGTCACGCCGAAGCTGACCATCGGTGGCGGTGCGTTCTACGTGGATGACGTGTTCGGCAGCGTGGCCAACACCACCATGGTCGATTCCTACGTTCGCTACGACGCAATGGCGGCGTACAAGCTGAGCAAGAACGTCGACCTGCAACTGAACGTGCAGAACCTGACCAACGAAACCTACTACGACAAGGCCTTCTCGACTCACTTCGCCAACCAGGCGGCGGGCCGTACGGCATTGCTGAGCACCAACTTCCACTTCTGATCGAAGAGGGAAGTATCGAGCCCCGTTCATTCATTTGAGCGGGGCTTTTGTGCGTAATAAAGAACGTTTCTCGATAAGCCACGGCATAATGCACGCCGTGAACACAATTTCCGAACGGACAAGGCAAGCGACGTGTTGAAGAAAACCCTGTTCCAGTTGCACTGGTTTTTTGGCATCACTGCCGGGCTGGTGCTGGCCCTGATGGGCATCACCGGCGCTGCCTATTCGTTTCAGGACGAAATTCTCAAAGCCCTCAACCCCTCCGTGTTGCAGGTCGAGAAACAGGTCGCCGGCGTCCTGCCGCCCGCCGATCTGGTGGCGCAGATCGAAGCAGCCTCGGGCAAGAAAGTCTCGATGCTCTCGGTCGAGACCGAAAGCGGCAGCGCCGGGCGCGTCTGGTTCACCCCGCCCAAAGGCGAGCGCCGGGGCGAGATGCGCTACTTCGATCCCTACACCGCCGAGTTCAAGGGCGAGGCCACCGGCCAGGACTTCTTCGGCCTGATGCTGCAACTGCACCGGTTCCTCGCCATGGGCGATACCGGCCGCAACATCACCGGCGCCTGCACCCTCATGCTGCTGTTCTTCTGCCTGTCCGGCCTGTACCTGCGCTGGCCGCGCCAGTGGAACAGCTGGCGCGTGTGGCTGACCCTCGACTGGAAGAAAAAGGGCCGCAGCTTCAACTGGGACCTGCACTCGGTGTTCGGCACCTGGTGCATGCTGGTTTACCTGCTGCTGGCACTGACCGGACTGTCCTGGTCCTACGAGTGGTACAACAAGGGCCTGACCAAATTGCTTTCCGATGCGCCGCAAAACGAACGCGTGCGCGGCGGACGCGGCCCGGCCCCCGAAGGTCCGGCGCCGACTGCCGATTACGCCGCGATCTGGGTCAGCATCTACAGCACCGCTGGTCCAGGCCTCGCCTCCTACAACATTCGCATGCCGCCAGTGGCCGGCCAACCGGCGACCGTGTTCTATCTGCTCGACAGCTCGCCCCATGACCGCGCGCTGAACCAAATCACCCTCGACCCGGCCACCGGCGTCGTCAAACGCGTCGACCGCTACGCCGACAAAAGCTTCAAGGCGCAGTTGCTGACCAGCATTTATGCGTTGCACGTAGGCAGCTATTTCGGACTGGTCGGGCGGATCATCGTCACCGTCGCGGCCGTCTTGATGCCGCTGTTCTTCATCACCGGCTGGTTGCTGTACCTGGATCGCCGACGCAAGAAAAAGCAGATCAAGGATGCCCGCAAAGGCCTCGACCAACCGGCCGGCGATACACCGGCGTGGCTGATCGGTTTCGCCAGCCAGAGCGGTTTTGCCGAGCAACTGGCATGGCAGACCGCCGGCCAGTTGCAGGCAGCCGGATTGCCGGTGAAGGTGCAGCCGCTGGCGAATGTCAGCGAGCAGGATCTGCGCGAATCGAACAACGCGCTGTTCGTGGTCAGCACCTTCGGCGACGGCGAAGCGCCGGACAGCGCTCGCGGTTTCGAGCGCAAGGTATTGAAGAACGCCTCGACCCTCGACAGCCTCAACTACGCGGTGCTCGGCCTCGGCGACCGTCAGTATCAACATTTCTGCGGCTTCGCCCGACGCCTGCATCAATGGCTGGGCGAGCATGGCGGCAAGACCCTGTTCGCCCCGGTGGAAGTCGACAGCGGCGATCCTTACGCCCTGCGCCACTGGCAGACCCAACTCGGCCTGATCACCGGGCAAGCGCCGGTCGACACCTGGCAAGCGCCGAGCTACGAGAACTGGACGCTGGTGCGCCGCGAGCTGATGAACCCGGACAGCAGCGGATCCCCCGTCTTCCTGCTCGGCCTGACCGCGCCGACCTCCCGCAGCTGGCTGGCCGGCGATCTGGTGGAAGTGCTGCCACGCAACTGCCCGTGGGCGATCGAGCATTTCCTCGACGGCCTCGGCATCCGTGGTGAAACCAGCGTGAAGGTCAACTGCCTGGAAGAGTCGCTGGAAGTCGCCCTCGCCACCCGCCAGTTGCCCGAGCACCGCGCGCATCTGGTGGGCCTGCACGCCCAGGCGCTGGTCGATGCGATGGTGCCGCTGGCGATGCGCGAATACTCGATCGCCTCGATTGCCGCCGACGGTGTGTTGGAGCTGATCGTGCGTCAGGAACAGCATGCCGACGGCAGCCTCGGCATCGGTTCCGGCTGGCTGACCGAGCATGCTCCGGTCGGCGGCAGCATCAGCCTGCGGGTCCGCCGCAACAGCGGTTTCCATCTGCCGAACGCGCCGGTGCCGATGATCCTGCTGGGCAACGGCACCGGCCTCGCCGGGCTGCGCAGCTTGCTCAAGGCACGGATCGCCGACAATCAACAGCGTCACTGGCTGCTGTTTGGCGAACGCAATCGCGAGCACGATTTCCTCTGCCGTGCGGAGCTGGAAGAGTGGTTGATCAATGGCGATCTGGAACGCCTCGATCTGGCGTTCTCACGGGATCAGGCCGAGAAGATTTACGTGCAGGATCGCCTGCGCGAATCGGCCGGCGAGTTGAAGAAATGGCTGGCGGACGGTGCGGTGATCTACATCTGCGGCAGCCTTCAAGGCATGGCGTCGGGCGTGGATCAGGTGCTGAATGAAGTGCTGGGCGCTGACGAAGTCGAACGCCTGATCGAGCAGGGTCGCTATCGCCGCGACGTTTACTGACCACACACAACAAATGTGGGAGCGAGCTTGCTCGCGATGACGGTTTTACATTCAACACATTCGTTGTCTGTTACATCGCTATCGCGAGCAAGCTCGCTCCCACAAATTGTTTGCGGTGAACTCAGGCCGGTGACAGCTTCTGCTCAAACACCGCAACACCCTCCAGATCCCGCAACACCACGCTCATCTCCCCGCTCTGGCCGTCAATGTTCACCTCACCGAAAAACTGAAACCCGGCAAACGGCGAGGCGTTCTGTACCGCCGGCGCCTTCTCGAACACCACTTGCGGGCCAAAGGTCTTGTCCAGCGGATTGGGGCCGAAACTGCCGGCGTTCAACGGCCCTGCGACAAACTCCCAGAACGGTTCGAAATCCTGGAACGCCGCGCGATCCGGGTGGTAGTGATGTGCCGCGCAGTAATGCACGTCCGCCGTCAGGAACACGAAATTGCGCACCTGCTGCGCGCGCAAAAAGCCCAGCAGTTCGGCGATTTCCAGCTCACGTCCCTGCGCCGGACCTGGGTCGCCGTTGGCCACCGCTTCCCAGCGCGCAACACCGGGGCTGACCTCGCCATCCGGCACGCCAAGACCGATCGGCATGTCGGCGGCGATGACTTTCCACTGGGCTTTCGAGGCCTTCAATCCGCGTTTGAGCCAATTCAGTTGCTCGCGTCCGAGGAACGGTTTTTCCGCCCCGAGGTTGTCGTCGTTGGCGCCGCGATAACTGCGCATGTCGAGCACGAACACATCAAGCATCGGCCCGTAGCTCAGCTTGCGATAGATGCGCCCGCCGCCATCGGCGGCCTGCAAACGCATCGGCGAATATTCGAGCCAGGCCTGACGCGCTCGGCCGACCAGGGTGTGGATATTTTTTTCCTGATAGCGCTCGTCGAGCTGCTTGCCCGGCGACCAGTTGTTGACCACTTCATGGTCGTCCCACTGCCAGATCTGCGGCACTTCGGCGTTGAAGCGGCGGACGTTTTCGTCCATCAGGTTGTAGCGATAATTGCCGCGATAATCGTCGAGGGTCTGGGCGACCTTGCTCTTGGCTTCGGTGGTGAGGTTGCGCCAGATCCGGCCACCTTCCGTGGTCAGTTGCGCCGGCACCGGGCCGTCGGCGTAGATGGTGTCGCCGCTGTGGATAAAGAAGTCTGGCAGGCGCATGCGCATGGCTTCATAGATGCGCATACCGCCGATATCGGGGTTGATGCCGAAGCCCTGGCCGACGGTGTCGCCGCTCCACACGAAGCGGATATTGCGCCGCGCCGTCGGTGCGCTGCGCAAATGGCCGAGCCACGGTTCGCTGGCGACGCCGGTGCGGGCGTCCTTGAAATACACGCGGTAGAAAATCGCCTGATCGGCGGGCAACCCGGTGAGTTCGACGCGGGCGGTGAAATCGCTGCGAGCGTCGGCCAGCGCGGAAACGACCCGGCGCGGATGGCGGAACTGGCTGCGGGTGTCCCACTCCACCACCATCTGCGCCGGGCGGTCGGCGCGGCTCCAGATCATCGCGCGGTCGCCCTGCAAGTCGCCGGATTGCACGCCGTCAGTGAGTTGCGGTCGATCCTTGACCGACGCGATCACAGCCGGCGCCAGCCCCGGCATCAGCAGTCCGGCGCCGACGGCTTGCATCACGCGCCGGCGACCGGGATTGAAATCGCTCATGGTGTTCTCCCTGAAAAAAGGAAAACTTAAGCACGGGATCATGAATTGGGGATGACAACCTGTTTCCTGTGGGAGCGGGCTTGCTCGCGAAAGCGTCGTGTCAGCCGACATCGACTGCGCAGATACACCGCATTCGCGAGCAAGCCCGCTCCCACAAAGAATGGTGTCAGGCCTTCGCGGGCTCCAACGCCAGTTCCACGGCCTCCGGCCGCTTGACCAGCGCATACACCACCGCGGTCAGCAGACTGCCCGCGACAATCGCCAGCAGGTACAACAGCGCATGGTTGATCGCATTCGGAATCGCCAGCACGAACAGGCCACCGTGCGGCGCCATCAGCTTGCAGCCGAAGTACATCGACAACGCACCGGTCAGCGCACCGCCGGCAATGCTTGCCGGGATCACCCGCAACGGGTCTTTCGCGGCAAACGGAATCGCCCCTTCAGAGATGAAGCACAACCCGAGCACCAGCGCCGCTTTACCCGCCTCGCGTTCAGTCTGGGCGAACTTGCGCCGGGCGATGAACGTGGCGATACCCAGACCAATCGGCGGCACCATGCCGGCAGCCATGGTCGCGGCCATCGGTGCATAACTCTGCGAGGCCAGCAGCCCCACCGAGAACGCATACGCGGCCTTGTTGATCGGCCCGCCAAGGTCGACGCACATCATGCCGCCCAGCAGCACACCGAGCAGAATCGCGTTGGTGGTGCCCATGCTGTCGAGGAAATGCGTCAGCGCCGCAAGCATCCCGGCCACCGGTTTGCCGACCACGTAAATCATCACCAGCCCGGTGAACAGACTGGCAAACAACGGGATGATCAGAATCGGCTTCAGCGCTTCCAGACTTTGCGGCAGCGCCACATACCGACTGATCGCCTTGGCCGCGTAGCCTGCGATAAAACCGGCAACGATCCCGCCAATGAAACCGGCGCCCAGGGTGCTCGCCAGCAAACCACCGATCATGCCCGGCGCGAGACCGGGACGGTCGGCAATCGACCAGGCGATGTAACCGGCCAACAACGGCACCATCAATTTGAACGCGGTCTCGCCACCGATCTGCATCAGCGCCGCCGCCAGCGTGCCTTCTTCCTTGAACGCAGTGATACCGAACACGAACGACAAGGCGATCATCAGACCGCCCGCCACCACCATCGGCAGCATGAATGACACACCGGTCAGCAAGTGTTTGTAGACGCCGCTTTTCTCTTGTTTGGCCGGGGCCTTGCCGTCGCTCGCAGCGCTTTCCTGCTTGCCTTCGGCCAGGGCTTTTTTCAGCGTGGCTTCGGACTGCTTCAAGGCAATGCCGGTGCCGCAGCGGTAGATTTTTTTGCCGGCGAAACGCTCGGTGGCGACTTCAATGTCGGCCGCCAGCAGCACCACGTCAGCTTCGGCGATGGCTGTCGCGCTCAGCGGATTTCGCGCGCCGACCGAGCCCTGGGTTTCGACTTGCAGATCAAAGCCCAGACGCTTGGCGGCTTGCTGCAAGGCTTCGGCGGCCATGAAGGTATGAGCGACGCCGGTCGGGCACGCAGTGACAGCGACCAGACGTGGTGCTTGAGCACTGGCAACCACGGGCGGCGTTTCGGCAGCGACGTAAACCTCGGCCTCGACGGCGCCACGCCGCAGTACTTCTTCGACATCCTGCAGGGCTTGCGCCGGCGCGATCCGAAAGACTTTCTTGCCGATGAACCGGGTCATGTCCACAGGTCCCGTGGCGACCAGCAACACCCATTCGGCGGCCTCGATGGTGGCCGCCGACAACTCGCGTTCCGGGTGCGCGGCATCCACGACTTCGACGCTGGTGCTCCAGCCCTGACGCTGGGCCGCGGCATCCAGCAGCCGGGCGCACAGCACACTGGTGACCATGCCGTTCGGGCAGGCCGTGACAATGGCTAACTTCATGACAAACCCTCTTATTGTTCTGTCAGGGGGCGCACGCGCACGCCCTGTTCGAGCTGCGCCAGTTGCGCGGCATCGTGAATACCGAAACCGATCTGGGTCACCGCCTGCGCCGCAATCGCGGTGGCCGTGCGCAGGGTTTGTTCCGGCGTGTCGGCGCTGAGCAGACCGTGGAGCATGCCGGCCAGCAACGAATCGCCGGCACCGACCGTGCTGGCGACGCTGACCTTCGGCGGCGTCGCATGCAGCGCCGAGCCGACGCTGAACCAGTTCACACCGTCGGCACCGTGGGAGATCACCACATGCTCGATGCCCTGAGCGTGCAGCCGATTGGCTGCCTCGGCCTGAGACGCGTGGGACACCACTTCACAGCCCAGCGCATCGGCCAGTTCTTCGGTGTTCGGTTTGATCAGCCACGGACCGGCCTTGAGCGCCGCACGCAAGGCGTCGCCGCTGGTGTCCAGGGCGACTTTCAGACCCAACGCTTTCAAGCGCTCGACCAGTTCGCGCAACCACTGTGCAGTGACTCCGCGCGGCAAACTGCCGGCGACCACCACCGCGTCATGCCCCGGCGCGATCTGCACCAGACGCTCCAGCAACGCCTGTTGCGCCACTACGCCGACCACCGGCCCCGGACCGTTGATGTCGGTGATGCGACCGTCCTGTTCCGCGACCTTGATGTTGCTGCGGGTCTCGCCGGGCACCCGGATAAACGCATCGGTGAAGCCACGTTTGGCGAACAGGGTTTCGAAGGCTTGCAGATTGTCTTCGCCGAGGAAGCCGCTGACCGTCAGTTGATGACCGAGGTCGGCCAGCACTTGCGCGACGTTGACGCCCTTGCCGGCGGCGTGGGTGTGCATCTCGTCGCTGCGGTTGACCTGACCGGCCTCAAGACGTGGCAACTGCACCGTGAGGTCCAGCGCCGGGTTGAGGGTCAGGGTGAGAATCTTGGCCATTACAGGGCCTCCACTAATGCGCGCACTTCGTTGGCGCTGCCCACGGCCAGGGCTTGTTGAGCAAGGTTTTGCGTTTGCGTCAGGCTGAGTTCGCGGATGCGCGCCTTGACCTCGGCGATGCTGCGCCCGGAGACGCTCAGTTCATCCACACCAAGGCCAACCAGCACCGGCACCGCCAGCGGATCCGCCGCCAATTCGCCGCACACACCGACCCATTTGCCATGGGCATGGGCCGCGCGCACGGTGATGTCGATCAGTTGCAGCACCGCCGGGTGCAGGCCGTCAGCCTGGGCGGACAGGGTCGGATGACCACGGTCGATCGCCAGCGTGTACTGGGTCAGGTCGTTGGTGCCGACGCTGAAGAAATCCACCTCTTTGGCCAGCACCGGCGCCAGCAGTGCGGCGGACGGCACTTCGATCATGATCCCCAGTTGCAGATCGGCCACCGGGATTTCCAGGCGCAGGCGTTCGGTCATGTCGCGGGCCTGACGCCACTCTTCGACGCTGCCGACCATCGGGAACATGATCCGCAATGGACGGTTGTCCGCCGAACGCAGCAAGGCGCGCAATTGCGCTTCCATGATCTGCGGACGCTGTAAGGTCAGGCGAATCCCGCGTACGCCGAGGAACGGGTTTTCTTCCTTGGCGATCGGCCAATACGGCAGCGGTTTGTCGCCGCCGACATCGAGGGTGCGCACCACCAGCGGCCGACCGGCGAGGCCGTCGAGGACGCGGCGGTACTCGGCTTCCTGAGTCGCCTCGTCCGGTGCCTGTGGATGAGCCATGAAAATCAGTTCGGTGCGCAGCAGGCCGATGCCTTCGGCGCCCTGCTCCACCGCGCTGATCACACCGGCGCTTTCGCCGATGTTGGCGAACACTTCCACGGCGTGGCCGTCGGTGGTGTGCGCCGGTTGATGGCGTTGTTCGGCGGCGGCTTTCAGGCGTTGTTCGCGGGTGTCGCGTTCTTCGCTGGCGCGTTGCAGGGTCGCGGCATCCGCGTCCACATGCAGGCGACCGCGCTGGCCGTCGAGCAGCAACGGCGTGCCCGGTTTCAGCAGCAACACTGCAGCGCCCGCGCCGACCAGCGCCGGAATCCCCAGCGCGCGGGCCACGATGGCGCTGTGCGCTGTAGCGCCGCCACGGGCGGTGAGAATCCCCGCGACCCGTGCCGGATCCAGACGTGCAACGTCGGACGGGCCGACCTCATCCATCACCAGAATGTACGGTTGCTCGGGCTCGGCGGGCGTCTGCACACCACACAGTTGCGCCAACACCCGGCGACCAATGTCGCGCAGATCGGCGGCACGTTCGGCGAGCAACGCGTCCTGCAACGCTTCCTGTTGTTTCGCGGCGGCCTCGATCACGGCCATCCAGGCTGCTTCGGCGCTTTCGCCCTGCTTGAGGCGAGTGTCGACTTCGTCGGTGAGTTCCGGGTCGTCGAGCATTTCCTGGTGGGTGATGAAAATCTCGCGGATGGCCTTGGCCTTGCTGCGTTCGATCAGGCCTTGAATGTCCTGACGCACGTCGGCCAGCGCTTGCTTGAGACGCTCGCGCTCGATGGCGGCAGACTCGCCGCGCAACGGGTAATCGATGGTTTGCTGGACTTGAATGTGCGCCGGGCCGATGGCGATGCCGGGGGCCGCGGGAATCGCTTGCAGCAGGCTGCCGGAAGCCGGAGCGCTCAGAACTTCTGCGATGTCGGCGATCACTTCACGCTGCTGACTCACGGCCGGCAGTGGCTCGACTTCTTCGCCGAGGCCTTCTTCAATGGCAGCCAACAATGCCGGTAACGCATCGGCGGCGATGCTCGGTTCGGCGATGATTTCCAGCACCTGGCCGCGACGGGCGCCAAGGCTCAGCAGTTTGCTCAGGCTCTTCACCGATACGGCGCTGTCCTGACCGTCGACGATGCGCACACGGATTTCACCGTCAAAACTTTTCGCCAGTTGCGCAAGGATTTTCGCTGGCCGCGCGTGCAGACCATGAGCGTTGGCCAGCGCGATCCGCGCGCTCGGCCAGTCGGCCGGCAACTCGCCGCCGAGCACTTCGAGGACTTTTCGGCTGCTGGTGGCGCGGCCCAGTTCATGGCCGCGACCTTCGATCAGCAACGCGCACAACCGCTCGAGCAACGCCTGATGCGCTTCGCCAAGACTGGCCAGACAGAACAGACCGCTGAGCGGCTGGCCGAGGTAGCGCATCGGTTTGTCCGGGGTGACGAACGCCAGGCCCGGACGCTTCACGGTCTGCTCGCTGTGCAGCCACCACAGGCCATCGCCCAGCGGCAACGCTTCGACCTGCTGCAACACGCCGGCGAACCCGTTGCTCACGCAATCGGCCTGGCGCAGCAGACGCGCACCGCGCCAGACCAGCTCTTCGAAATCGTCGGCGGAAACCCCGAGGCCGATCATCTGCGCATCCAGCGCCAGCTCTTGGGGCGCGCCTTGCAGCAGTTTCAGCAGCGCTTCCGGCGAACTCGCGCGGCGCAGGGCCTGGCCCAGATCGGTCTCGCCGAGGGCGCGGGTCAGCAGTTGCAGCAGGCGCAGGTGTTCGTCGGATTTGGCGGCGATGCCGATGGCCAGATAAACGATCTGGCCGTCGCCCCAGTCCACGCCGTCGGGAAACTGCATCAGGCGCACGCCGGTGGCGAACACCTGATCGCGGGTTTCGGGCGTGCCGTGGGGGATCGCAATGCCTTGCCCGAGGAAGGTCGAGCCCTGAGCCTCCCGGGCCTGCAGGCCAGCGAGGTAGCCGTCGGCGACCAGACCATCGGCGACCAGATGACTGGCCAGCAATTGCAAAGCGGCGGGTTTATCCACAGCCGACTGGCCCATGGATATCTGCTCTACAGTGAGCTCGAGCATGCGATCTCCTTTTTGGCGCGGTGGCGCGCCAGGTATTGTTTTGAATGGTTGCAGCTTAGGCGCTATGGGCCATCCTTTTCAGGAGGCAGTTTTGGCGGTTTCACGGCAGAACCGGCCAAAGGCGTCTAAAACGTAGAAAATACGCTTGCTGAAACGTTTAATCTAGATTGATCGGCACGTTACTCGATAATGTCCCATCCTTGAAGTCCAACTTGTCGGATGCGCTGAGACAATGGTCGCCTGCCTGAATCGGGTAGGATTGGCGAAAATGTCGCGGCAAGCTCGAAAAAACAAGGAAATCCCGGGTTGAAACTCAGTGATATCGCGCGGTTGGCCGGAGTGTCCGTGACCACCGCCAGCTACGTCATCAACGGCAAGGCCGAACAGCAACGCATCAGCACCGCCACCGTCGAGCGGGTGCGGGCGGTGGTCGATCTGCACGGCTTTACCCCCAATCCACAGGCAGCCGGGCTGCGCAGTCGGCACACCCGGACACTGGGTTTTATCCTGCCGGATCTGGAAAACCCCAGTTACGCGCGGATCGCCAAACTGCTGGAGCAAGGCGCACGGGCACGCGGCTATCAGCTGCTGATCGCCAGCTCCGACGATGCACCGGACAGCGAGCGGCAACTGCTGCAACTGTTCCGCGCCCGACGCTGCGATGCGTTGATCGTCGCCAGTTGTCTGCCGGCCGGTGACGACAGTTATCGCCAGTTGCAGGCCAAGGGTTTGCCGATCATTGCCATCGACCGGGTGATGGATGCCGAGCATTTCTGCTCGGTGGTCAGCGACGACCGCGAAGCCAGCCTGCACCTGACCGAAAGCCTGCTCGACCCGCAGCCGAAACAGATCGTGCTGCTGGGCGCCCGCCCGGAACTGAGCATCAGCCAGGAACGTGCGGCCGGGTTCAAACAGGCTTTGGCCGGATTCAAGGGCGAAGTGCTGATCGAGCACGCCGAGTCCTTCAGCCGCGAGTGCGGCAAGCAGTTGATGGAAGAACTCCTGCAACGCCTCGGGCATTTGCCGGACGCGCTGGTGACCACGTCCTACGTGCTGTTGCAGGGCGTGTTCGACGCGCTGCATGACTTCCCGCTGAAAAACCGCCCGCTGCGCCTCGGCACATTCGGCGACACCCAGTTGCTCGACTTCCTGCCGCTGCCGGTCAACGCCATGGCCCAGCAGCACCAGTTGATCGCCGACAAGGCGCTGGAACTGGCGCTGGCCGCCGTCGAGCAATCGGACTACCAGCCTGGCGTGCAGGCCATTGCCCGTACCTTCAAGCAGCGTATTCACCGAGACTGAGCCGTGGAGCTGATCGACAGCCACACCCATCTGGACTTCCCCGACTTCGACGCCGACCGCGCGGCGCTGCTGAGCGAAAGCCGCGCCCTCGGGGTGCGGCGAATGGTGGTGCTCGGGGTCTACGAGGGGAACTGGCAACGGGTGTGGGATCTGGTGCAAAGCGACGCCGATCTGTACGCGGCGTTCGGTTTGCACCCGGTCTACCTCGATCAGCATCGGCCTGAAGACCTGAATGCACTGGGCGATTGGCTGACACGGCTAAAAGGTCATCGGCAGCTGTGCGCGGTCGGCGAAATCGGCCTGGATTACTTCATCGAAACCCTCGACCGCGAGCGCCAGCAAGCGCTGTTCGAAGCGCAACTGCAACTGGCGGCGGACTTCCAGTTGCCGGCGCTGATCCACGTGCGGCGCAGCCATGCGGCGGTGATTGCCACGCTCAAGCGCTTCAAGCTCAAGCGCGCCGGCATCATTCACGCCTTCGCCGGCAGCCGTGAAGAAGCGCGGGAATACATCAAGCTCGGTTTCAAACTCGGCCTCGGTGGTGCACCGACCTGGCCGCAGGCGTTGCGCATGCACCGGGTACTGGCCGATTTGCCGCTGGATTCGGTGGTACTGGAAACCGACTCACCGGACATGGCGCCCGCCATGTTCCCCGGCGTGCGCAATACGCCGGCGCATTTGCCGGCGATCTGCGCCTCACTCGCCGCCTTGATGAACATAGATCCGGAACGACTGGCCGCCGCCAGTACGGCTAACGCTTGCCAACTGTTTCACTGGTAAACAGTCGGCAGAACACGTCAGACCCGGAAAGCGCTGATCAGCTGTTTCAACTCAACAACCTGCGCCGACAACGCACGGCTGGCGTCTTCGGTCTGATGCGCGCCTTCTGCGGTGCGCTCGCCGGCACGGTTGATCTCGACGATGTTCTGGTCGATATCGTGGGCGACGGCGGTCTGCTGCTCGACGGCGGCGGCGATCTGCTGGTTCTGGTCGACGATCATGCCGACAGCGCCGAGGATGTTTTCCAGCGCCTGCTGGACTTTTTCCGACTGCCCCACCGTGCCGTTGGCCATCTGATGGCTGACGCCCATGGCCTTCACTGCCGCGCCGACGCCGCCGTGGAGTTTGGCGATCATCTGCTCGATTTCTTCGGTCGATTGCTGAGTGCGTTTGGCCAGCGTCCGGACTTCGTCAGCGACCACGGCAAAACCACGCCCTTGCTCACCGGCCCGCGCGGCCTCGATCGCGGCGTTGAGCGCCAGCAGGTTGGTCTGCTCGGCGATGCTCTTGATCACTTCAAGAACGCGACTGATCGACTGGCTGTCGCTGGCCAACTGGTTGATCACCAGCACCGATTGATCGATTTCGCTCGCCAGTGCCGCGATGCTGCCCTGCTGCGATTCCACCAACCCGCGACCACTGATGGTTTCGTCGTTCACGCTGTGGGCGCTGCTGACCGCTGCCGCTGCACTGCGTGCCACCTCCAGCGACGTCGCCGACATCTGGTTCATCGCGGTGGCCACTTGTTCGATCTGCGTGCGTTGCCCGGCGACCGCCTGATTGCTTTGCGCCGAGACGTTTTCCACTTGCCCCGCCTGTCGCTCGACCTCGCCAACGGTGTGGCCGACCCGTTCGATCAGGTCATGGATTTTGCGCACCGTACCGTTGAACACTTCGCCCAACTCGCCGAGTTCATCACGGCTGTTGGCGCGGAAATTTACTGTCATGTCGCCTGCCGCGACTTTATCCATCATGGCGCCGAGGTTTTTCAGGGTGGCGCGGGTCGACGCATAGAAGCCGCCGTAGAGATAGAAAATCAACACGAACACCACCGACAACGCCACGGCTTGCAGCACCATGTGCGTGCGGTTTTGCCCCAGACGCTGCTGCAACTGGGTGTCGAGGAATTTCAGGGTGGCGTCGTTGAGCTGATAGGTCTGGTCCATCAGCCCGGTGACCTGGTCATAAAACGCCTGCCACGGGGCGTCGAGCGTTTCGGCCATCACCACTTGCTCTTCGATCAGGGTGCTGGCCTGTTTCAGCGTGGCCTTGCTGGCCTCCGCCGGGGTGCTCAGGGAGTCACGGGCGGCTTTGCTCGAACCCAGCGCGTCCTGCAATTTCAGGCCATATTCGGCCTGAAGTTTTTCGATCTGCACCAGCAACTCGTCGAAGCGGGTGCTCGACGAACTGTTGAGAAAGCCCTGGCCCAATGAATACGAGCCCATCGCCCGACCTTCGCCCAAGGCCTGGGTGACGGCCGGCGTAGTCGCAGTGATCAGCTCGCTGAGCTGGCGTATGTCGCCCTGATTGTCGCGACTCAACCCGGCCTGGCTGGCCACGATCTGGCTGAAAACCTGCGCATTGCCCAGCAGTTTGCCGATCAGCGCACTTTTGCTTTGCAGGGAGTTTTCCGCTTGCTGGTTCTTGAACGCAGCGATCATTTCATCGCGCTTGGTCTCGAAGAATTTGATCTGCTCAGGATCCTCGGTCATGGGCGTCAGCCCTTGCAGGCGCGCCAGGACGTTTTGCTCAAGGCCGGTGATCTGCGCCTCGACATTGCCGGCTTTGCCGGATTGGCCGAGGGTGACGTTGATCTGCACCAGATTGTTGAGGGTTTCCAGATCCCGGCGCAGGGTCAGGCTGCTGCCCAGCAGGTCGAGGCTCTGCAGCTCCACCCGGGTGCCCTGGAATTCGCGGTAGGAATCGCGCACCAGATAGAAATTGGTCACCAGCATCGGCACCAGGAACAGCACGCTGATCAGGCTGAACTTCATGCCGAAGCTCAAGCGGTTCATCAGCGAGACGGCGGGATAGAGCAAGCTCTTCACTGGAAGTCTCCCTTGGTTTTTCTTGTTTTTATTGGCAGGCGCGGGGCGACAGCAGATAGCCACTATCGGGCGCCATCTCTGTATAGCTCAAATCGAAGGGAGGTTTTGTAACTTAAGGTTAACGAGGGGGATTGCCCCCCTCGTCACTTGAACGACCTACGCCAGCACTGTCCACAGGGCAAAGCCTGCATACCACAGCACCGCCGCCCGCAGCAGCAGTTCCCACAGGCAGTCGAGGGTGTTGATGCCTTCGGGACCGACAGCGGCCGGCGGGATTTCCCCGGCAGCCAGCCCGACCCTGTTGATCAGTTGCGCAGCGCTGATGTTCCAGTTCAGCAGTTCGTGCAGCATCACCCGGCTGACCGCGACGAAATTGCCGACCAGGGCAAGGCTCGCCGCCAGCAGACGCACCGGCACCCAGTCGAAGGCATGACGCAGTTGCCCGGCCCGTTCGGCCACCGCCGGGTTCTGGGCGTGTTCTTCCGCCAGCGCCAGCAAGCGATAGCTCAGCGCCGCGACCGGGCCGAGCAGGAAGTACCAGAAAATCACCGCAAAGAAACTCTGGTAGGCCTGCCACAACAGATGACGTTGCACTTGCTCCAGCAATTGTTCGCCGCTTTCGGCGCAGATGTTCAGATCTCGCTTGGCCACATGGGCAGCGGCCTGCAGGTCCTCACGGCGCCAGGCGTCGCGAAACGGTCCGAGCTCGCCGAGCAGGTCACCCCGCCCCAGGCTGTAAATCACCACCAGCAAATGCACCGGCAACGCCAGCAGACCGTAGGCCACCGGGTCCAGCACCACCAGCAGCAATCCCAGCAGCGCCACCGGCAACAGCACCAGGACGGTCAACACCAGCCACGGCTGTTTGGCCAGCCCGCCGATTTCCAGCTTGTGCAGTTCGCGAATCCATCCGCCATCGCGTTGAACCCGTTGGCGCAGGGCCGAGAACTTCTCGATCCATACCGCCAGCAGTAACACCAGAAAACTCATTGTCCTTCCTCTTGTGCCAGGGCGGCGCGGTAGCGTGCCCAGTCGAATGCGGGTCCGGGGTCGGTTTTGCGTCCGGGGGCGATGTCGCTGTGCCCGCAGATGCGCTCGACAGTGATCGCCGGAAACGCTTTTTGCAAATGGCGGGTCAGCAGGATCAACGCCTGATACTGCGCATCGGTGAACGGCAGATCATCGGTGCCTTCCAGCTCGATGCCCACCGAAAAATCGTTACAGGTTTCCCGTCCCTCGAACACCGAAACACCGGCATGCCAGGCACGCTCAAGACAGGAGACAAACTGGGTGACCTTGCCGTCACGTTCGATCAGAAAATGCGCGGACACGCGCAGGTCGGCGATCCCGGCAAAGTAGGGATGTTCCGTGACATCCAGACGATTCTGGAAAAATTCCTGCACCTTGCCGGTGGCGAACTGCGCCGGTGGCAGGCTGATGTTGTGGATGACCAACAGGGAGACTTCGCCCGCCGGGCGTTCATTGAAGTTGGGCGAAGGGCAGACCTGCACCCCGTGACACCACCCGCTTGCGGGATCCAACTGCATACCGATTCCTTCAACGCCGACTGTGTTGGCGACCAGTATGCCGTGATCGGCCCCCGGCGCGCGATCACTTGCCGCGATTGAGCCGACGCAGATTGCCGAGCACCGACTCCAGCGCCCGGTCGAACAGCAAGGTGTCGTCCAGCGCCCGCACCGCGCCACGACGAAACGCCAGGGCCAGTTCAGTGCGGTCGCGCTCCAGCACTTTCATCCCGGTGCGGTCGACAAACACGTACTTGTTGGTAGCCTCGATGATCGCCGCCAGTTTGCAGCGCAGGGTGTGCTCTTCGTCTTCTTCGAACGCCACCCAACTGCCCAGGCGCAACTGATCGACCTGACGCAAACCTGCGTCGTCGGCCGGTAAACGCGCCGGCGTGCGTGGCTGGAGGCCGTCGTCGGCCATCTGCAAGACAATCGCCTGCGACACTTCGATCATTTCCGGCAATGCGGTTTGATCCGGCTCGCTGGACGGTTCGAGCAGGCGCACATGCAGCGCTTCCAGCTCACTGAAAAAGCCGCTGGTGGCAAACGGATCGAAGGCCGAACTGCTCAGGCCGTCGCGCAATGACTTGAGCAACCCCGGCACCAGCGCCAGCAGACGCAAGCCGGCTTCGGCGCCGTCGTGGCGCTGCACGCTCCAGATCAATTGCTCCATGGTCTGCACGTCGGCCTGCCATTCGGCAGACTGATCGCCGTGCTTGAGGCAAGTCAGCAGCAACACCTTGCTCCAGGCCTCCTGCACGAACGTCACCACCGACGGTGGCAGGACTTTGCCCAGCAACGCCTGATTCAGCGCCTGCTCGACACGCTGGCGGGCCAGTTCGGTTTTCGCCCGGCCCTCTTCGGCATCGCGCAAACGCTGTTCAAGCAATTCGCTGCGGCGACGCTCGTCACTGGTGAACGCGAGGAAGTCCGCCAGCAACTCGGAAAAAATCGCCGGGTCATCGACGAAGTCTGTCAGCAGGCGCTGCACCACTTGCTCGATGCGCAGGTAGAGGCTGTCGCGCGCATTACCGTCGCACTCGCCCCAGCCCATCGCCGCTTCGGCGATTTCATTGAGCAGGCGACGCGCCGGGTGGCTGCTGCGGCTGAAGAAGCTTTTGTCGATCACCGCGACCTTCAACATCGGGATCTGCAACCGGGCGATCAGCGCCTTGAGCGAATCCGGCAGGTTGCGATCATCGAGGATGCAGTCGAAGACCATGGCCACCAGATTGATCACGTCCTCGTCCGCCCCGCCGACGATTCGTGATTTGCCGCTGCGCACGCTGACCCGGGTCAGCAACTGTTCAAGCTGATGACGCAGATCGAAGTCGTCCTGCACCGCCAGCGCCGGTACATATTGCTGCAAGTGCGAGAGCAGGCGCAGCAGGTCGCGGGTGGAAATCGGCTGCGCCGGGGCGCTGGGCTCAAGGGTCGGCGCGACCGTACCGCGCACGTGCAGCAGCAGCTCCTGCAACGCGGCGAAGACCTCCTGCACGCCCGCATCCGTCTGGGTTTTGTCGACGCCCTCGAATTCGCTCTGCACGCTGGCCACGGCCTGATCGATGGCGCGACGGGCCGGTGCCGGCTTGAGCTCGGGCAACACGCCCGTGGCGATCAGCAGTTGATTGGCTTCGGCGTAGAGTTGATCGGTATCGGCCAGCACATACCGCTCGAACAGTTTGAGCAGGATCAGTTTGACCTTGATCTCCACCCCCAGATTGCGCCCCGCCTGCAGGAAGTATTCGCAAAGCATCGCCGGGCCCAGCGGGTTGTATTGATCGTCCAGGGTCTTGCCCAACAGCGCATTGAATCGCGCGGTCAGTTGATCGAGGGCGACCCCGTCGCGATTCAGCACGCGGCCGACCATGGTTTCGACCGCGACATTGCGCTCCATGTCATCGGTTCGCGCGGTTGTGTCCTCATGCTGCAAGGCGTGAGAAAGCACGGTGGGGACGGGATCGAATTGAGTGAGGCCGACAAAGGCTTCGAAGAATTGCTCGAGAAACCCGCGCTCGATGTTCTTGCGCTTGAGGCGCAGGTCGCGCATGGCTTCGAAAAAGATGTTCTGCTCGATGTCGTTACGCGCCCGGTCGGCCATTTCGAACAGAGTGTCGTCGGCGTTATCGAACAGTTCCTGCAAACCGTTGCGCAGGCGCTGGGCAGCCTTGTCGCGAACCTGAAGCAGAATCACAGGCAGGCGGGCGAGCGGCGAGTGAGTCGCCTGATCGGTAGTGGCCTTGTGCAGAGGCACTACATTCCCGTCGTTGTGCATCCAAGCCTCCTGAAACGGTGATTTGCCGACGTCAAACTCATGGCGTCAAATGCAAGGCGGATTATCTTGCAAAAGATGTCCCCGGCGCCAGAGCCGTCAGGGTTTCCCCTATGCGCCGACACCTTGCAGTGACCACGACAGAAACGGGTTTGCTCAAAGAAAATCGACCGGATGCAGCGCTGCGTGGCTGTTCTCGCCTTGGGTTGGCCGACGCCATGCCCCTATAATCGGGCCACTTAGTTTGTGGAGCCCGTTATGCCGAATCTACGTCTCGCCGATTTGACCGCCGAAATCGAAGCCAACGTGCGCCGTGCGTTGCTCGAAGACATCGGCAGCGGCGACATCACCGCGCAACTGATCCCGGCCGAACGCCTGGCCAAAGCCACCATCATCACCCGCGACGCCGCCGTCATCAGTGGCACGGCCTGGGTCGATGCGGTGTTTCGCCAGCTCGATCCACGGGTGGCGGTGCATTGGCAGGTGCGCGATGGCGAACGGGTTTCGCCGAACCAGCCGCTGTTTCATCTGGAAGGCCCTGCCCGTTCACTGCTGACCGGTGAGCGCAGCGCCCTGAACTTCCTGCAATTGCTGTCGGGCGTGGCGACCCGCGCACAGTACCTGGCGGACTTCGTTGCCGAGACTTCGGTGAAACTGCTCGACACCCGCAAGACCCTGCCGGGCCTGCGTCTGGCGCAGAAATACGCGGTCACCTGCGGCGGTTGCCATAACCATCGCATCGGTCTGTACGACGCGTTCCTGATCAAGGAAAACCACATTGCCGCCAGCGGTGGCATCCCGCAGGCCATTGCCGCTGCACACAAGATCGCCCCGGGCAAGCCGGTGGAAATCGAAGTGGAAAGCCTGGAAGAGCTGAAAGAAGCGCTGGCCGCCGGTGCCGACATCATCATGCTCGACGAACTGAGCCTCGATGACATGCGCGAGGCCGTGCGCCTGAACGGCGGCAAGGCAAAACTGGAAGCCAGTGGCGGCATCAACGAAAGCACGCTGCTGCCGATCGCCCAGACCGGGGTGGATTACATTTCGATCGGCGCGATGACCAAGGATGTGAAGGCCGTGGACCTGTCGATGCGCCTGAGCATCTGAGCCGACCACGCAATAAAAAACGCCAGCCTTTCGAGGCTGGCGTTTTTGTTTCAGACCACCAGATTGTTCATCTCGCAGTATTCATCCCACTCGACGCCCAACACTTCGGCCGCTTCCTTGTGCAGTTCCAGACGCTTGGCCTCGAACTCCTCAGGCGTGCTGGTGTACTTGAGGGTCAACTCCCAAGGTTGCAGGCCCTGGGCTTCGGCTTCGTCTTCGAACGCCCACTGGATCTGGTCTTTCTGATCATCGGGACTCAGGTCCTTGATCTCTTCCTTCAGATCCGGAACATCCAGGATGTATTTTCTAAGCGCTTCTTCGTGACGTTGCTCTTGAGTTAATTCGGTCATGGCGTTCTCGCTGATCATAGGAATGGAGGATGGATCTGGATCATCAAGGATCTCTCTGACGCGGACTGTCCGGCCTTCGGAACCATTCGGGATCATCTGAAAACTGCTGGGCGATGCTCATGCAGACTACGAATATAGGACGTTTGGCGAGCGAATTACACGGGACTTTACATCTCTCGCACAAAAAGTTGACCGGGGGAACATAAAACCGGATTTCGAGGGGGGGAGCAGGAAGAAGGGAAAAGCGAAGTGGTGCCCGAGACAGGAATCGAACCTGCGACCTTCGCGTTACGAGTGCGCTGCTCTACCGGCTGAGCTACACGGGCGGTGGGCTAAACCTAGCACTGGTCTTGCAGGTCGGCAACTTCGTCGAATGACTCGATATTTCACGGACAAAAAAATGCCCCGCCGTTTTCATGGCGGGGCATTTTATTGCGCTAAAGCGGCGGGGTGATTAAACGCCCGAAGCCTTGGCAGCTGCCACGTCTTTGATGGACAGCTTGATACGGCCGCGGTTGTCCACGTCCAGTACCAGCACTTCCACTTCCTGGCCTTCTTTCAGGATGTCGGTCACTTTCTCTACGCGAGCGTCGCTCAGCATCGAGATGTGAACCAGACCGTCCTTGCCCGGCAGGATGTTGACGAATGCGCCGAAGTCGACGATGCGCTCAACCTTGCCGACGTAGATCTTGCCGATCTCGGCCTCTGCGGTGATGCCCAGAACGCGCTGACGTGCTGCTTCAGCCGCTTCCTTGGTTTCGCCGAAGATCTTGATCGAACCGTCGTCTTCGATGTCGATCGAAGCCTTGGTTTCTTCGCAGATCGCACGGATGGTCGCGCCACCTTTACCGATAACGTCACGGATCTTGTCGGTGTCGATCTTCATCGCGATCATGGTCGGAGCGTTGGCCGACAGTTCGGTACGCGACTGGCCGATGATCTGGTTCATCTGGCCGAGGATGTTCAGGCGCGCTTCCAGGGCTTGGCCCAGAGCGATTTCCATGATCTCTTCGGTGATGCCCTTGATCTTGATGTCCATCTGCAGCGCGGTCACGCCTTTGGCGGTACCGGCTACTTTGAAGTCCATATCGCCCAGGTGGTCTTCGTCACCCAGGATGTCGGTCAGGACGGCGAACTTCTCGCCTTCTTTAACCAGACCCATGGCGATACCGGCAACCGGTGCCTTCATCGGAACACCAGCGTCCATCAGGGCCAGGGAAGCGCCGCAAACGGAAGCCATCGAGCTCGAACCGTTGGATTCGGTGATTTCCGATACCACACGGATGGTGTAAGGGAACACGTCAGCGGCTGGCAGCATGGCCGAAACCGAACGACGGGCCAGACGGCCGTGACCGATTTCACGACGACCGGCGCCACCCATGCGACCACACTCGCCCACCGAGAACGGAGGGAAGTTGTAGTGCAGCATGAACGGGTCTTTTTTCTCGCCTTCCAGAGTGTCCAGCAGTTGTGCGTCACGGGCGGTGCCCAGAGTCGCGACTACCAGAGCCTGGGTTTCGCCACGGGTGAACAGTGCCGAACCGTGGGTCTTCGGCAGAACGCCGACTTCGATGTTCAGCGGACGTACGGTGCGGGTGTCGCGACCGTCGATACGTGGCTTGCCGTTAACGATGTTTTCGCGAACGGTGCGGTATTCGATTTCGCCGAAAGCAGCTTTGACGTCGGAAGCCGAAGGTTGGCCTTCTTCACCGGACAGCTTGGCAACAACCTGGTCACGCAGCTCGCCCAGACGCGCATAACGGTCGGCCTTGATGGTGATGGTGTAAGCCTGGGAGATCGCTTCGCCAAACTCGGAACGGATAGCAGCCAGCAGCTCGGTGGCTTCTGGAGCAGGTGCCCAGGTCCAGGTTGGCTTGGCCGCTTCGGCAGCCAGTTCTTTAACGGCGTTGATTACGACCTGGAACTCGTCGTGAGCAAACAGTACCGCGCCCAGCATCTGGTCTTCGGTCAGCTCTTTGGCTTCCGATTCAACCATCAGCACGGCGTCGGAAGTACCGGCAACAACCATGTCCAGGCTCGAGGCAGCTTGCTGCTCGTAGGTCGGGTTCAGCAGGTAGCCGGTGCTTTCGTGGAAAGCAACACGAGCGGCACCGATCGGGCCGTCGAAAGGAATGCCGGAGATCGCCAGGGCAGCCGAGGTACCGATCATCGCAGCGATGTCCGGATCGGTCTTCTTGCTGGTGGAAACGACGGTGCAGACAACCTGCACTTCGTTCATGAAACCTTCAGGAAACAGCGGACGGATCGGACGGTCGATCAGTCGGGAAGTCAGGGTTTCTTTCTCGGAAGGACGGCCTTCACGCTTGAAGAAACCGCCAGGGATCTTACCGGCAGCGTAAGTCTTTTCCTGGTAGTGAACGGACAGAGGGAAGAAGCCCTTGCCCGGATCGGCTTGCTTGGCACCGACTACGGTCACCAATACGCTGACGTCGTCGTCAACGGTGACCAATACTGCGCCGGAGGCCTGACGGGCGATACGGCCAGTCTCGAGGGTAACGGTCGACTGACCGAACTGGAATTTTTTGATTACCGGGTTCACGGTGTCCTACCTTCTTTGTGGCTCTTGGGGGAACTGGTTTCTTGCGAAATTCTTGGGCAATGTCGGGAATCGGCCCAACGCCTGTCCAGGGTAAAACGTGTATCCAGATAAAACTTGAGGCTGGGAGCCTGCCGGACGCCGGCGGAAACCCGCTGACGTCTGACAGACAACCAACCTCATAGCGCAATCGCTGATTAGCGACGCAGACCCAGGCGAGCGATCAGAGCGCTGTAACGGCTCACGTCCTTGCCTTTCAGGTAGTCCAGCAGCTTGCGACGCTGGTTAACCATGCGGATCAGACCACGACGGGAGTGGTGGTCTTTACCGTTGGCCTTGAAGTGACCTTGCAGTTTGTTGATGTTGGCGGTCAGCAGTGCAACTTGCACTTCTGGCGAACCAGTGTCACCAACAGCTTGCTGGTAGTCGGCAACGATTTGAGCTTTTTCTTGAACGTCGAGAGCCATGAGGCAATCCTTTTATCAGGAAACTGTTTCAAAAACAGTTTCAACAGGCCAGGGACAAATCCCTGTATCTATAAATGAGTAGTGACCGTGCCTGTTGACAGCCACACTCGCCGGCCTGCTGTTACACAGACCGGTTTCCGGTCATTCTGACCGAATCAGTCGACGCGGCGCGATGCGCCCGTCTTCGCTCACTTCACCGATACCGATGAAGCGACCGTTGTGATCCTGTACCCGCACCATGCCAAACTTCGGAGCATCCGGGGCACGTACCGGCTGGCCGTTGAGCCAGTAGAACGCGCTCGCTTCCGAGAACTGCAGCAACGGCCAATCCTGCAGGCCGCTGTCCGATGGCATCAGGAAGCGGTCGACCGCTTCATTGCCGCCTTCGGCATGTACCGCTTCCAGCTCTTCGAGGGTCACGGTCTGCGCCAGGGTGAAAGGCCCAGCCTGGGTACGACGCAGTTCAGCGACGTACGCACCACAACCGAGTTGCTCACCGATATCCTCCACCAGGGTGCGAATATAGGTGCCCTTGCTGCAATCCACCGCAAGACGCGCAGTATCGCCTTCGAAGGCCAGCAATTCCAAGCGCGCAATAGTAACAGAACGCGGTTCGCGCTCCACTACTTCGCCTGCACGGGCCAACTTGTACAACGGCTGGCCATCACGCTTGAGAGCGGAGTACATCGGCGGTATCTGACTGATTTGCCCACGAAATTTCGGCAGAACCGCTTCAATGTCGGCCTGACCAACGGTCACCGGACGCTCCTGCAAAACCTCGCCTTCGGCATCCGCCGTGGTGGTGGTCTTGCCCAGTTGCGCCAGGGTTTCGTAACCCTTGTCGGAATCGAGCAGGTACTGCGAGAACTTGGTCGCCTCGCCAAAGCACAGCGGCAAAACACCGGTGGCCAGTGGGTCGAGACTGCCGGTGTGACCGGCCTTCTCGGCGTTGAGCAGCCAGCGAACCTTCTGCAACGCGGCGTTGGAGGTGAACCCCAGCGGCTTGTCGAGCAGGATGATGCCGCTGACGTTACGACGGATACGTTTGACCTGAGCCACCGAGTTACTCCTTGGTGTCTTCGGGTTCTGCCGCAGCCACGTGCTGATTGTCCTCAGCCACGGCGCGCTCGATCAGGGCCGACAGGTGCGCACCACGCACGACGCTTTCGTCGTAGTGGAAATGCAATTGCGGCACGCTGCGCAGCTTCATTTCGCGGGCCAGCTGCATGCGCAGGAAACCGGCAGCTGCATTGAGCACCTTGATGCTTTGCGCGATGTCTTCAGCATTGTCCTGCCCCATCACGGTGATGAAGATCTTCGCGTGACCGACGTCACGGCTGACTTCCACAGCGGTAATGGTGACCAGGCCGACGCGCGGGTCTTTGACTTCACGACGGATCAGCTGGGCCAGCTCACGCTGCATCTGATCGCCGATACGTTGGGTACGGCTGTATTCTTTTGCCATGATTTGTTACCTGTTACTGCCCCGCGGTGAAACCCGCAAGGTCTGAAAGCGGCAAACGCCCGGCCTGACAAAAGCCAGACCGGGCGTTGCGTTTAGAGTCCTGACGCCGTGCCGCGCACTTGCATGCGGCGGCCCGACGTGGCCCTTGAAGTGCGCGAGTCAGAGGCTGCGAGCAACCTGAACCTTCTCGAAGACTTCGATCTTGTCGCCGACTTTGACGTCGTTGTAGCTCTTCACGCCGATACCGCATTCCATGCCGGCACGTACTTCGGAAGCGTCATCCTTGAAGCGGCGCAGGGATTCCAGCTCGCCTTCGAAGATAACGATGTCTTCACGCAGTACACGGATCGGACGGTTACGGTGAACAGTACCCTCGATCACCATGCAGCCGGCGATGGCGCCGAACTTAGGCGAACGGAATACGTCACGGACTTCGGCCACACCGAGGATGTTCTCGCGAACATCGCTGCCAAGCATACCGGTCAGGGCTTTCTTGACGTCTTCGATGATGTCGTAGATCACGTTGTAGTAACGCATGTCCAGACCTTCCTGCTCGACGATCTTCCGTGCGCCGGCATCGGCACGCACGTTGAAGCCGAACAGTACAGCGTTGGAAGCCAGTGCCAGGTTGGCATCGGATTCGGTGATACCACCGACGCCGCCACCGACCACGCGCACTTGCACTTCGTCGTTGCCCAGGCCGTTCAGAGCGCCCTGCAAAGCTTCCAGCGAACCACGGACGTCGGATTTGAGGACGATGTTGAGCGTCTTCTTCTCTTCCTGACCCATGCTTTCGAAGATGTTTTCCAGCTTGCCGGCGTGAGCGCGAGCCAGTTTGACTTCGCGGAACTTGCCTTGACGGAACAGAGCCACTTCACGGGCTTTCTTCTCGTCGGCAACCACGCTCATCTCGTCGCCGGCGTCAGGCGTACCGTCCAGGCCGAGGATCTCGACCGGAATGGCCGGGCCCGCTTCCTTGATCGGCTTGCCGTTCTCGTCGAGCATGGCGCGCACGCGGCCATAGTTCGAGCCGACCAGCACCATGTCGCCTTGACGCAGCGTACCGTCCTGAACCAGAACAGTCGCCACCGGGCCACGGCCCTTGTCCAGACGCGATTCAACCACGACACCACGGCCAGGAGCCGAAGGAGTGGCGGTCAGTTCGAGAACTTCAGCCTGCAGCAATACAGCTTCAAGCAGTTCGTCGACGCCGGTACCCATCTTCGCGGAGACCGGAACGAATGGAGTGTCGCCACCCCAGTCTTCAGAGGTCACGCCGTGGGCCGACAGTTCGCTACGGATGCGATCGAGATCTGCACCCGGCTTGTCGATCTTGTTCACCGCAACTACCAGCGGAACGCCAGCAGCAACAGCGTGCTGAACAGCTTCGATGGTTTGTGGCATCACACCGTCGTCCGCCGCAACCACCAGGATCACGATGTCGGTCGCCTTGGCACCACGGGCACGCATGGCGGTAAACGCGGCGTGACCAGGGGTGTCGAGGAAGGTGACCATGCCGCGTTCGGTTTCAACGTGGTATGCACCGATGTGCTGGGTGATACCGCCGGCTTCGCCAGCAGCTACCTTGGCACGACGGATGTAGTCGAGCAGCGAGGTCTTACCGTGGTCAACGTGACCCATTACGGTCACAACCGGCGCACGAGGAACCGCTTCACCTTCGAACTTCAGGGACTCGGCCAGGGAATCTTCCAGGGCGGTGTCGCTGACCAGGGTCACTTTGTGGCCCAGTTCTTCGGCTACCAGTTGAGCAGTTTCCTGATCAAGCACCTGGTTGATGGTCGCTGGAGTACCCAGTTTGAACATGAACTTGATGATTTCGGCAGCCTTCACCGACATCTGCTGAGCGAGATCGCCAACAGTGATGGTTTCGCCGATCTTCACTTCACGCACGACAGGGCCGGTAGGGCTCTGGAAACCGTGGGCGTTGCGTTTCTTCAGCTTGGCCTTGCCGCGACCGCCGCGACGGAAGCCATCGCTTTCTTCGTCGGTAGTGCGTGGCGCCACACGTGGAGCCGGAGCCTTTTCCTTGACCGATGCGCGATGCGGAGCGTTTTTGCGCTCGCCATCACCACCGCCACGACGGTTGTTGTCGTCGGCACGTGGTTTGTCCGGACGGCGCTGTTCGTCACGCTTGCGAGTGTCGGCAGCTGGGGCAGCAGCCACAACCGGCGCGGCTTCGCGCACAGGTTCGGCCACTGGCGCAGGTGCAGCGACGGCTTCGGCAGGAGCGGACGGCGCAGCAGGCTGGCGACGCGCTTCTTCTTCGGCGCGAACGCGAGCTTCTTCTTCAGCCTTCTGACGGGCAGCATTTTCTACTGCGCGACGTTCATCCAGTTCACGCTTGCGCTCGGCTTCGATTTCTTCCGGGCTACGCTGTACGAAAACTTTCTTCTTGCGGACTTCAACGCTGATGCTTTTGCTGCCAGCCACACGCAGGGTGCTGGTGGTTTTACGCTGCAGCGTGATCTTGCGTGGTTCTTCCACTTTCGCCTTGTGGCTGCTTTTCAAGTGGGTCAGCAGGGATTGCTTCTCACTGTCAGTCACATTTTCTTCGGCGGCGGTGTGCGGCAGACCTGCCTCACGCATCTGCTGCAACAGGCGCTCTACCGGTGTTTTGACCTCATCGGCCAGTTGTTTCACCGTGACTTGCGTCATGCACTTCTCTCCTCAGGCCGCGCCTAATTACTCGAACCAGTGGGCTCGGGCGGCCATGATCAACTTGCCGGCACGATCATCGTCAATGCCGTCGATGTCGAGCAGGTCGTCAATAGACTGCTCGGCCAGGTCTTCGCGGGTAATTACGCCGCGCACCGCCAGTTCCATCGCCAAATCCTTGTCCATACCCTCAAGCGAGAGCAGGTCTTCGGCCGGATGGGCGTCTGCCAGCTTTTCCTCAGTAGCGATGGCTTTGGTCAACAAGCGATCCTTGGCACGAGCGCGAAGCTCGTTGACGATGTCTTCGTCAAAGCCGTCGATGTTGAGCATTTCTTCCAACGGTACGTAGGCAATCTCTTCCAGGCTGGTGAAGCCTTCGTCTACCAGCACCTGAGCCAGTTCTTCGTCGACTTCCAGCTCGTCGATGAAGTTGCGCAGGATGTCGCCGGTTTCCGCTTGTTGCTTAGCCTGGATGTCCGATTCGGTCATCACGTTCAGGGTCCAGCCAGTCAGCTGGCTCGCCAGACGCACGTTCTGACCACCACGACCGATGGCCTGAGCCAGATTGTCTGCGCCAACGGCGATGTCCATGGCGTGGGCATCTTCGTCAACGATGATGGCCGCCACTTCTGCCGGCGACATGGCATTGATCACGAACTGGGCCGGGTTGTCGTCCCACAGGACGATGTCGACACGCTCGCCACCCAACTCGCCCGACACGGCCTGGACGCGCGAACCGCGCATACCGATACACGCGCCTTGCGGGTCGATGCGTTTGTCCTTGGAGCGGACAGCGATCTTGGCCCGCGAACCCGGATCACGGGATGCGGCCATGACTTCGATCAGGCCTTCAGCGATTTCCGGCACTTCGATACGGAACAGCTCGATCAGCATTTCCGGCGCGGTACGCGACAGGATCAGCTGAGGGCCGCGGTTCTCGGTGCGGATTTCCTTGAGCAGCGCACGCAGACGCACGCCAACACGGAAGGTTTCGCGAGAGATGATGTCTTCACGGGCCAGCAACGCTTCAGCGTTATTACCCAGGTCGACGATCACGTTGTCGCGGGTCACTTTCTTCACGGTGCCGGAGATGATTTCTCCCAGGCGCTCGCGATAAGCGTCAACCACTTGAGCGCGCTCGGCTTCGCGCACTTTCTGCACGATGACCTGCTTGGCGGTCTGCGCAGCGATGCGGCCGAACTCGATGGACTCGATCTTTTCTTCAACGACGTCGCCAACCTTGGCGCCAGGGTGCGTTTCAGCAACCTTGCTCGGCCAGGTTTCGATGGCCGGATCATCGAGATCATTCTCTTCGACGACCGTCCAGCGACGGAAAGTTTCGTAAGAACCGGTGTGGCGGTTGATTTCCACACGCAGATCAACTTCGTCTTCAAAACGCTTTTTGGTAGCAGTGGCCAGAGCCAGCTCCAGCGCTTCAAAAATTACGCTTGCCGGTACACCCTTTTCATTGGATACCGACTCAACAACCAGCAGTACTTCTTTGCTCATCGTACGCCTCGCCTTTCGCAAGCCATTGGATCCGCGGGATCCGCGTCTCAGTCAAAACTGGGAATAATGTTGGCCTTGTCGATCATATCGATCGGCAACAGGAACTCATGGTCATCTACCTGCACCACGACGTCCTGCTCTTCTACACCGCGCAGAAGGCCCTGAAAGTTGCGTCGACCTTCAAAAGGCGAGCGCAGCTTGATCTTCACTTGTTCACCGACATATTTGGCAAACTGCTCAAGAGTGAACAGTGGGCGTTCCATGCCTGGCGAGGAAACTTCAAGGGTGTATTCAACGGAGATCGGATCTTCAACATCCAGCACACCGCTGATCTGACGGCTGACGATGGCGCAATCGTCCACCAGTACGCCGCCTTCCTTATCGATATAAACGCGCAACATTGAGTGGCGACCTTGAGCCGAAAACTCAATACCCCAGCATTCATAGCCTAGGGCCACGACCACCGGGGCCAGCAAGGCCTGCAACTCTTCTAGCTTGCTCGACACCTGAACCCCCTCGTGCATGTATGTGCATGCTATGCAAAATAAAAAAATGGGCGAAACGCCCATCCTTGAAACGCCGTCGAATAGCGGCGTTGAAAGTGTCCAGCTAACAAAAAGCCCCTTAAAAGGGGCTCCTTAAACTGGTTGCGGGGGCCGGATTTGAACCGACGACCTTCGGGTTATGAGCCCGACGAGCTACCAGACTGCTCCACCCCGCGACAAAGCTGGGGCGGAAGTATACGACCGATCCCTTATAGGGTCAATGTAACCTTCCACCTGCAAGAAAGCCCGCAACAGCGGGCTCTCCTGACTAATTGGTACCGAGAAGGGGACTCGAACCCCTACACCCTATGGGCACAACCACCTCAAGGTTGCGTGTCTACCAATTCCACCACCTCGGCAATACTACGTTTGAAACCCTTCTTACTTCTGCTCTTGAGCTGGAGGTACGTCAGTCGCTGGAGTAGCCGACTTTTGCTCTTGAAGCACCGGGACATCATCAGAAGCCGGTTGTTGCTTTGGAACTTCCAACACTGCCGGGTTTGGCAAACCTGCCTGAGTCAGCTGATGAGCCTTCTCTTTAGCAAAGTAACCTAACCCCAAGCTGGTTATGAAGAAACCGGCGGCAAGTATAGCAGTAAACTTACTAAGAAAGGTAGAGGAACCTTGGCTTCCGAACACAGTATTTGAAGCACCTGCTCCGAAAGACGCGCCAGCGTCCGCACCCTTACCCTGCTGCAGCAAAACCAGAGCAACTACGCCCAATGCACCCAGCAGATGAAAAACGACTACGACTGTTTCCAGCATTTTTTCAGTTTCCCGCGGCGCGACAAATCGCACCGAACTCATCTGCATTCAGGGAAGCTCCACCAATGAGCCCCCCATCGATATCCGGCATGCCGAACAGTTCGACCGCATTGGCCGCCTTCACGCTGCCGCCGTATAGAAGCCGCACACCTCGTGCCACTTCAGAATTCTCTGCCGCCAACTGCTCGCGAATGGCCTTATGCACATCCTGAGCCTGTTGCGGCGTTGCAGTCAGCCCGGTGCCAATCGCCCAGACCGGCTCGTAAGCGATCACTGCGTTGGCAAAAGCACCGACACCCAGCTCCTCGATGATGCTGCCCAGCTGACGCCCGACAACTTCAAGAGTTTTTCCGGCTTCACGTTGCTCCAGGGTCTCCCCTACACACAACACCGGAATCAAGCCACACGCCTGTGCCGCTGCGAACTTGCGATTCAGCATTCCGTCTCGCTCGCCCATGATCTGGCGGCGCTCGGAGTGCCCGACAAGCACCAGGGAACAACCTGCATCCACCAACTGACTCGGCGCAATCTCGCCCGTCAACGCACCTTGCATGGATTCCACCGCAGAGTTCTGCGCACCGACCGAAATCGATTTACCTTTCAAGCCATCAATCACTTGATTGATATACAAGCAAGGCGGGAATACCGCGACATCAACACCGCTTGGCAAGGCCAGATGACGAAGGCCGTTGATCAGCTCAGCGACGCTGGCGCGGGTACCGTGCATCTTCCAGTTACCAGCTACCATAGGGCGACGCATGCTGTACCTCGTCGGTCAAAGTGGGCGCAGATGTTACCCAACACAATCATGGCTGGCAAGCCGAATCAGGCAGAAACTTCAGTTACCAGTTTTGCCAGTTCTTCGGCATAGCCACGAACCTGAGTTTCGTCCTCGCCTTCGACCATCACACGCACCAGAGGCTCTGTCCCGGACTTGCGCAAAAGCACACGACCACGACCCGCCATCGCCTCGGTCACACGCTTGCTGGCTTCCTTGACAGCCGGATGTTCAAGCGGGCTGTCGCCACCACCGAAACGCACATTGATAAGCACCTGAGGACACTTGCGCAGGGCCTGGCGAGTTTGCGCCAAACCTTCGTTACGGGTTTTCAACGCCATCAAAACCTGCAACGCCGCGATGATCGCATCGCCAGTCGTCGTGTGATTGAAGCAGACAACATGTCCGGAGTTCTCGCCCCCGATCAGCCAATCGCGCTCCAGCAATTCGGCAATCACATAGCGGTCGCCGACATTTGCCCGGACAAAAGGAATCCCCAGATCCGCAAGAGCCAGCTCCAGCCCCAGATTACTCATCAGCGTACCGACCACACCGCCCTGCAACTTGCCTCGCTCATGCAGATCGCGCGCAATAATGAAGATCAGCTCATCGCCGTCAACAATCGCACCCGTGTGATCAACCATCAACACCCGGTCGCCGTCGCCATCGAATGCGATCCCAAGGTCAGCGTGCTCGGACAGCACCGCCGCCTGCAACTGCCCCATATGAGTGGAGCCACAGTTATCGTTGATGTTCAGACCGTTAGGCTGCGCAGACAGCACCACGACTTCGGCGCCCAGCTCGCGAAAAACGCTAGGTGCGACCTTGTAGGTTGCTCCATGCGCACAGTCGATGACGATCTTGAGACCGGCAAAACTGGTGTTGGTCGGTACGCTGCTTTTGCAGAATTCAATATATCGACCGGAAGCATCGTTGATTCGCGAGACCTTGCCGATCTTGCTCGACTCGACGACCGTCATAGGGGTGTCGAGCAGCTCTTCGATCATCAACTCCAACTCATCCGGCAGCTTGGTACCTCTGCCGGAGAAAAACTTGATGCCGTTATCGTCATGCGGGTTGTGCGATGCGCTGATCACGATTCCGGCCTCGGCCTGAAATGTACGCGACAGGTAGGCAATTGCCGGAGTCGGCATCGGGCCCAGCAGCATCACATCGGCACCTGCGGATGTCAGGCCAGCTTCAAGGGCCGATTCGAACATGTAGCCGGAAATCCGCGTGTCCTTCCCGACCAGCACCTTGCAGGCACCCATCTTGCGAAAGGCCATACCGGCAGCCCAGCCGAGTTTGAGCATGAAGTCAGGAGTAATCGGATATTCCCCGACGCGACCACGAATGCCGTCAGTACCAAAATATTTCTTGCTCATAAGTGCTCCATCATTCTTATTCGGCTGATTCCACGGCTGCGAGCATTCGCACCACGTCCACCGTTTCCGCCACATCATGGACGCGCAATATACGCGCACCTTTCACCGACGCCAGTGCAGCCAGTGCCAAACCACCGTATAGACGCTCACCCACCGGGCGATTCAATGCATGACCGATCATGCTTTTGCGCGAAACGCCCACCAACAGTGGCCGCCCCAGCGCATGCAGGGCTTCCATATGCTTGAACAAGCTTAGATTGTGCTGCAGGGTTTTGGCGAAGCCGAAACCCGGATCAAGAATGATCCGCTCGGTCGGAATACCTGCCAACTCACACTGAGCCATGCGTTCGGCAAGAAACTCACCCACTTCCCGGGTGACATCCTGGTAACGCGGATCATCCTGCATGTCGCCAGGCTCGCCGAGCATATGCATCAGGCATACAGGCAACCCGGTGGCAGCAGCAGCATCCAGCGCGCCATCCCGCCGTAGCGAACGAACGTCGTTGATCAAACCGGCACCCAACCGCGCAGTTTCGCGCATGACCGCCGGAGTGGACGTATCGACCGATATGACCACATCCAGTTCGCGGTTGATCAGCTCGACGACGGGAGCGACACGCTCCAGCTCCTCCAATGGAGAAACCGCCCGCGCGCCGGGCCGGGTTGACTCCCCGCCCACATCGATCAGCGTTGCACCCGCCGCAACCATGGCTTCGGCATGACGCAAGGCCGCATCGAGCTGGCTGTATCGGCCACCGTCGGAAAAAGAATCGGGAGTGACATTGAGAATGCCCATGACATGCGTCCGGGCCAAATCAAGAACCCGGTTGCCGCAAGGCAACCGGGTCAGGGACTGTACAGAAGTCATTTCAAACCTTAAACGTCGGCAGCCGGGCCGCCAATCGGTGTTTCCGGACGCTCGCCCTGAATGACAGGAGGCGTGCCAGTACCGGTACCGCCCGACCAGTCGCGAGGCTCGCGAGGTGTACGACCGGCCATGATGTCGTCGATCTGCTCGGCATCGATCGTCTCGTACTTCATCAGGGCATCCGCCATCGCATCGAGCTTGTCGCGATTGTCCGTAAGGATCTGCTTGGCGGTGCCGTAGCACTGATCGATGATGCTGCGTACTTCGGAGTCGATCAGCTTGGCTGTCTCACCGGAGAAGCTGGCGTTCTGACCGCCACCACCGCGACCGAGGAATACTTCACCCTCTTCTTCGGCGTACATCAACGGACCGAGTTTTTCCGACAGGCCCCACTTGGTCACCATGTTCCGCGCAATCTGACTCGCACGCATGATGTCGTTGGAAGCACCAGTCGTCACACCATCAAAGCCCAAAGTCATTTCTTCGGCAATGCGGCCGCCGTACAGCGAGCAGATCTGACTGATCAGCGCACGCTTGGACAGGCTGTAGCGATCTTCTTCCGGCAGGAACATGGTCACACCCAGCGCACGACCGCGCGGGATAATCGACACCTTGTAGACCGGATCATGCTCGGGCACGACGCGACCAACAATGGCGTGGCCAGCCTCGTGATAAGCGGTGTTCTGCTTTTCCTTCTCGGACATGACCATGGATTTGCGCTCGGCGCCCATCATGATCTTGTCTTTGGCCAGTTCGAATTCCTTCATTTCGACGATTCGCTTGCCGGCACGGGCAGCGAACAGCGAAGCCTCGTTGACCAGGTTCGCCAGATCGGCACCGGAGAAGCCCGGAGTACCACGCGCGATAACGGCCGGAGCAACATCGTCACCCATTGGCACCTTACGCATGTGAACCTTGAGGATCTGCTCGCGACCACGGATGTCCGGCAAGCCGACCACCACCTGACGGTCGAAACGACCCGGACGCAGCAGAGCCGGGTCCAGTACATCAGGACGGTTGGTTGCAGCGATGACGATGATGCCGTCATTCATTTCGAAACCGTCCATCTCAACCAGCAACTGGTTGAGAGTCTGTTCGCGCTCGTCGTGACCGCCACCCATGCCGGCGCCACGATGGCGACCAACGGCGTCGATCTCGTCGATGAAGATGATGCATGGAGCGTGTTTCTTGGCCTGTTCGAACATGTCACGAACGCGGCTGGCACCGACACCGACAAACATTTCGACGAAGTCGGAACCGGAAATGGTGAAGAACGGCACCTTGGCTTCGCCGGCAATCGCCTTGGCCAGCAAGGTTTTACCGGTACCCGGAGGACCGACCATCAGCACGCCGCGAGGAATGCGACCGCCCAGACGCTGGAACTTGCCCGGATCACGCAGGAACTCGACCAGCTCGCCCACTTCTTCCTTGGCTTCGTCGCAACCGGCAACGTCAGCCAGGGTGGTTTTCACCTGATCTTCGGACAGCAGACGCGCCTTGCTCTTGCCAAAGCTCATCGGCCCGCCCTTGCCGCCCGCACCGCCCTGCATCTGGCGCATGAAGAACATGAACACCGCGATGATCACCAGGATCGGGAAGCTGGCCACCAGAAGCTGGGTCCAGATGCTTTGCTGTTCAGGCTGCTTGCCTTCGACAACAACGTGGTTGTCGACCAGATCGCCGATCAGGCCATTGTCCTGGATTGCCGGACGAATGGTCTTGAAGCTGTCGCCATCGTTGCGTTTGCCGGTAATCACATAGCCGTCGACGGCCACGCGTTCGACCTTGCCATCCTTGACCTGCTGGATGAAGTCGGAATAGTTGAGGGTCTGCGGCTCGTTAGGGCTGGAGAAGTTGTTCATCACCGTCACCAGGACAGCCGCGATGATCAACCACAGGATCAGATTCTTTGCCATATCGTTCAATTAACTACCCTCTGAAGCAAGCTCCGCTACTGGCGCGCGCTTCGCATGATATTCACCGGCCTAACTTACTACATTACCTACAGCTCTGGCAGGCGCCGTCTGTAACCCTTTGTGAAACACTTTCTACACAATATTCGCTTATGCGCGCGGGGCGAAATACGAAAAACCTATCACCCCGCCAAAAAACCTCGTTTTACTCGCTACGACCGCGGTAGCCCCAAGCCAGCATGTACTGCTCGCGAGAGCTGCCACGAGAGGAGTCCGGCTTGATCATCTGGATCTTGTCGAACTTCTTGCGAGCGTCCTTCAGGTAAACATCGAACCCTTCGCCCTGAAAAATCTTGATCACGAAATTGCCACCCGGCTTGAGTATCCGCTCCGCCAGATCAAGCGCCAGCTCGCAAAGAAACATGGCTTTTGGCATGTCCACTTCAGGCGTACCACTCATATTGGGGGCCATATCGGAAATCACAAGGTCCACCTGCGAATTACCCACAGCCTCAAGGATCTGAGCGAGCACTGCATCCTCGGTGAAGTCACCCTGGATGAAAGTCACGTCCGGAATGCTGTCCATTTCCAGGATGTCCGAGGCGATCAGTCGCCCCTGACCACCGATGAGCCGGCTGGTGACCTGCGACCAGCCGCCAGGCGCCGCGCCGAGGTCGACGACGTTCATGCCCGGACGGATCAGTTTGTATTTCTCCTGGATCTCCAGAAGCTTGTAACTCGCACGCGAGCGGTAGCCATCCTTCTGCGCTTGCTTCACATAGGGATCATTGACATGTCTTTTCAGCCAACCAAGGCTTGTCTTGGAACGCGCCATTGGGCACCTCGTTGATTAGGGTCGTGATTAATTGGGCGGATCCACGAGCCCTCGGGTAAAATGGCCGCCATTTTACAGAATCCAGACGAAAGGGTCAGATTATGCCGCTCACTCCAGAGCAGAAGAAACAGTACAAATCCATCGGCCACCACCTGAAACCAGTTCTGACTGTGGCTGACAACGGTTTGACTGAGGGTGTTTTAGCCGAACTCGAACGCGCATTGGCAGATCACGAGCTGATCAAGATCAAGCTCAACATTCTCGATCGCGAGGCGCGCCTGGCGTCCGTTGCAGAGCTGTGCAAGACCGGCAAGGCCGATCTGGTTCAAGTCATCGGCAAGATGGCACTGATTTACCGCAAGAACTTCAGCGTCAACAAGCAGCTGTCGAACGTCCATCGCTTCAAGTGATGGCAAGGGTCAAGGGTGTGCTTCGCGCACCCTGCCACTCCGTCCCGGCACCGGCTGCAATACCAGCACCAACCCGGAAAAACCCAACACAAGAAAGCTGAACACCTGCCAGCGCTGCGCATCCGGCCAGCCGACACGCACTGCGACAAACATCGCACACGCATACAACGCCATCAGCAACACCTGCCCGCGAAAATCCCGCCATAGACTGGCAAGGCCCTCGGCCTGTACCAGCACCAAAGCCTGAAATATCACGCACGCGACGGCAAAACCCACCACCGCCACTTCAAACGTACTTGCAACCTCATCGATCAGCAGCGGCGCCAGGCCAATTTGACCCAGCACCGGGCGCAGACCGAGATGTACCAGCCACAGGCCACCGACCCACAACATCTGGGCCAGTTGCCAGAGCATCGCGCCCGCATGCAGCGGGCGCCCACCCTCAGATGTGACGGACTTCGACAATCTCGTACTCGATATCGCCACCTGGCGTTTTCACGACGACCGTATCGCCCTCTTCCTTGGCAATCAAGGCGCGAGCGATCGGCGAGCCGACCGAAATCTTGCCGAGTTTGATGTCCGCCTCATCCTCACCCACGATCTGGTAAGTGACGCTTTCATCAGTCTCGACGTTGGCGATTTCGACGGTAGTGCCGAAAATCACTTTGCCGGTGTGCGGAATGGTCGTCACATCGATGATCACCGCGTTCTGCAGGCGACCTTCGATATCACGGATCCGCGCCTCGACCATGCCTTGCTGTTCGCGCGCGGCATGGTATTCAGCGTTTTCTTTCAAGTCACCCAACTCGCGGGCCGTACCGATGTCCTGGCTGAGCTTCGGACGAACGACCTTGGTCAGGTGAGCATGCTCTTCTTCCAGGGCTTTGGAGCCCTGGACGGTCATTGGGTATTTATTCATGCCTTCAATCCTGCGTGTAGATCCTGCAAGCGGCGTACGGTCTTCTCGGGACCGAACTTAAGCGCTTCACAGATAGCTTCGCCAGCAGCAATGGTGGTGGTGCAGTAAATCTTGTGCTGCAAGGCGTTACGGCGAATGGAATAGGAATCGGCGATCGACTGGCGACCTTCGGTGGTGTTGATGATCAGGGTGACTTCGTCATTCTTGATCATGTCGACCACGTGCGGACGACCCTCGGTCACCTTGTTCACGCGACGCACTTTCAGACCTGCGGCTTCGATCAGCTTGGCAGTGCCGGCAGTGGCGACGACTTCGAAGCCCAAGTTGATCAGATCACGAGCCACGCCTGCAACCAGCGGCTTGTCATCGTCGCGTACGCTGATGAATGCGGTACCGCCGGTCGGCAGCACTTCGCTGGCACCCATCTGGGCTTTGGCAAAGGCTTCGCCGAAGGTGTCGCCGACGCCCATCACTTCACCGGTGGACTTCATCTCTGGGCCGAGGATCGGGTCAACGCCAGGGAATTTGGCGAATGGGAACACCGCCTCTTTCACGCTGTAGAAGTTCGGAATGATTTCCTTGGTGAAGCCGATTTCCTTCAGGGTTTTACCGGCCATCACGCGAGCCGCGATCATCGCCAGGGAAACACCGATGCACTTCGACACGAACGGTACGGTACGGGAAGCACGCGGGTTGACTTCGATGACGTAGATGTCTTCGCCTTGCAGCGCCAACTGAACGTTCATCAGGCCGACCACGCCGAGCTCCAGGGCCATTTTCTTGACCTGTTCGCGCATCTCGTCCTGGATGTGCGCCGGCAGCGAGTACGGCGGCAGCGAGCACGCGGAGTCACCGGAGTGAACGCCCGCCTGTTCGATGTGCTGCATGATCGCGCCGATCACTACGTCCTTGCCGTCGCAGACCGCATCCACGTCCATCTCGATGGCGCAGTTGAGGAAGTGGTCGAGCAGCACCGGGCTGTCGTTCGACACTTGCACCGCGTCACGCAGGTAACGCTTGAGTTCTTCTTCCTTGTAGACGATTTCCATCGCCCGGCCGCCCAGTACGTAGGACGGACGCACCACCAGCGGGTAACCGATCTTCGCGGCAGCGCGAACAGCTTCGTCTTCGCTGCGCACGGTGGCGTTTGGCGGCTGACGCAGGTTCAGACGCTCGACCATTTGCTGGAAGCGCTCACGGTCTTCGGCACGGTCGATGGCGTCAGGGCTGGTGCCGATGATCGGCACGCCGGCTGCTTCCAGGGCGCGAGCCAGTTTCAGAGGAGTCTGACCACCGTACTGGACGATCACGCCTTTCGGCTTCTCGACGCGGCAGATTTCCAGCACGTCTTCCAGGGTCACTGGTTCGAAGTACAGACGATCGGAAGTGTCGTAGTCAGTGGAAACGGTTTCCGGGTTGCAGTTGACCATGATGGTCTCGTAACCGTCATCGCGCAGCGCCAGTGCCGCGTGTACGCAGCAGTAGTCGAACTCGATGCCCTGACCGATACGGTTCGGGCCACCGCCGAGGATGATGATCTTGTCGCGACCGGACGGCGCAGCTTCGCACTCTTCCTCGTAGGTCGAGTACAGGTAGGCGGTGTCGGTGGCGAACTCAGCCGCGCAGGTGTCGACGCGCTTGTAGACCGGGAACACTTCCAGCTTGTGGCGGTGAGTGCGCAGGTTCTTCTCGGTGACGCCCAGCAGCTTGGCCAGACGCTGGTCGGAGAAACCTTTGCGCTTGAGCTTGTACATCAGGTCGCGGTCGATAGCGGACAGACCGAGGGTCTTGACCTTTTCTTCGTCCTTGATCAGATCTTCGATCTGTACCAGGAACCACGGATCGATCATGTTCATGCCGAAGATTTCTTCGACGGTCATGCCAGCGCGGAAGGCGTCCGCCACGTACCAGATACGCTCGGCGCCCGGCACGGTCAGTTCGCGCTTGAGCACGCTCATGCTTTCCGGGTTGCTCAGGTCGACCTTCTCGTCCAGACCGCAAACACCCACTTCCAGACCGCGCAGAGCTTTCTGCAGGGATTCCTGGAAGGTACGGCCGATGGCCATGACTTCACCGACCGACTTCATCTGAGTGGTCAGGCGCGCGTCAGCGTTGGCGAACTTCTCGAAAGCGAAGCGCGGCAGCTTGGTCACGACATAGTCGATGGACGGCTCGAAGGACGCCGGGGTACGGCCGCCAGTGATGTCGTTCTGCAGTTCGTCGAGGGTGTAACCGACTGCCAGCTTGGCCGCGATCTTGGCGATCGGGAAGCCGGTGGCTTTCGAGGCCAGAGCCGACGAGCGGGATACACGCGGGTTCATTTCGATCACGACCATGCGGCCAGTGTCCGGGCAGATGCCGAACTGAACGTTGGAACCGCCGGTCTCGACGCCGATCTCGCGCAGTACCGCCAGCGAGGCGTTACGCAGGATCTGGTATTCCTTGTCGGTCAGGGTCTGAGCCGGGGCAACGGTGATCGAGTCACCGGTGTGCACGCCCATCGGGTCGAAGTTTTCGATCGAGCAGACGATGATGCAGTTGTCCTTTTTGTCGCGGACAACTTCCATTTCATATTCTTTCCAGCCGATCAGCGATTCGTCGATCAGCAGCTCTTTGGTTGGCGACAGGTCCAGACCACGGGCGCAGATTTCTTCGAACTCTTCACGGTTGTAAGCGATACCGCCACCGGTGCCGCCCATGGTGAAGGACGGACGGATGATGCACGGGAAGCCCAGGCGCTCGAGCACCGCGTTGGCTTCTTCCATGCTGTGGGCGATACCGGAACGCGGGCATTCCAGGCCGATGGCTTTCATCGCCTTGTCGAAACGCGAGCGGTCTTCAGCCTTGTCGATGGTGTCGGCGTTGGCACCGATCATCTCTACGCCGAACTTCTCCAGAACGCCTTCGCGCTCCAGGTCCAGGGCGCAGTTCAGAGCAGTCTGGCCGCCCATGGTTGGCAGCACGGCATCCGGACGCTCTTTTTCGATGATCTTGGCAACGGTCTGCCACTTGATCGGCTCGATGTAGGTGGCGTCGGCCATGTCCGGGTCGGTCATGATGGTGGCCGGGTTGGAGTTCACCAGGATGACGCGGTAACCCTCTTCGCGCAGGGCTTTGCAAGCCTGGGCGCCGGAGTAGTCGAATTCGCAGGCCTGGCCGATAACGATCGGGCCAGCGCCGAGAATCAGGATGCTTTTAATGTCTGTACGTTTTGGCATGGGTTTGTCACTCAAATCCGCAGGTCAGTCGGCAAGCCGTCTTGATCGATTTCTGAAGTCCCGAGGGGGCCGCCGGTTCCGGGGCCGCCCTCGGGGGGCTTCTCGCTACAGTCTCAAGGCGAGCGCTTAGCGTCGCTTGGCCATCTCGTTGATGAAGCGGTCAAACAGAGGGGCAACATCGTTCGGGCCCGGGCTCGCTTCAGGGTGACCCTGGAAGCTGAACGCGCTCTTGTCGGTACGCTCGATGCCTTGCAGGGTGCCGTCGAACAGCGATTTGTGGATCGCGCGGACGTTGGCTGGCAGGGTTTCTTCGTCTACCGCAAAACCGTGGTTCTGGCTGGTGATCATCACGACGCCAGTGTCCAGATCCTGAACCGGGTGGTTGGCACCGTGGTGACCGTGGCCCATTTTCAGGGTCTTGGCGCCGGAGGCCAGAGCCAGCAGCTGGTGACCGAGGCAGATGCCGAAGACCGGAATTTCGGTTTCCAGCACTTCCTTGATTGCCTTGATCGCGTAGTCACATGGCTCCGGATCACCAGGGCCGTTGGACAGGAACACGCCGTCCGGTTTCAGAGCCAGTACGTCGGCAGCCGGGGTTTGTGCCGGAACGACAGTGACGCGGCAGCCGCGCTCGACCAGCATGCGCAGGATGTTGACCTTGACGCCGTAGTCGTAGGCAACCACGTGGTATGGCAGCTCGGAGGCTTCGATGGTCGCGTGGCTATCGGTTTTCAGATCCCAGACAGTGGAGCGCCATTCGTATTGGGTCTTGGTGCTGACGACTTTCGCCAGGTCCATGCCCTTCAGGCCCGGGAAGCCTTGCGCCGCGGCGATGGCCGCTTCTTCGGAGATGTTGTCGCCGGCCATGATGCAGCCGTTCTGTGCGCCTTTTTCACGCAGGATGCGGGTCAGGCGGCGGGTGTCGATACCGGCGATCGCCACAACATTATTGGCTTTCAGGTAATCGGACAGGGACATCGTGTTACGCCAGTTGCTCGCTACCAGCGGCAGGTCACGGATGACCAGGCCAGCGGACCAGACGCGGTCGGACTCGGCGTCTTCCGGCGTGGTGCCGGTGTTGCCGATGTGCGGGTAAGTCAGGGTAACGATCTGTTGGGCGTAGGAAGGATCGGTAAGGATTTCCTGATAGCCGGTCATTGCGGTGTTGAACACCACCTCACCAACGGTCTGACCGTCGGCTCCAATGGCTTCGCCGCGAAAAATGCTGCCATCAGCAAGGGCGAGTATGGCTGGCTTAGTCAAGAAGACCTCCCGTAAATAACGCATGAAAGGGCAATCGCAGGTTGTAAAAAAGCGGAGTGACGTATGGACACGTCACCCCGCTTCTTCACTGAATTATTCTGCGCGCTTTTAGTGGACACACTAAAGCTGTAGCTTACAGAAAAAGGGATTTTTGGTCTACCGCCAATGAGGCCGAAAGGCCGGAGAATGCGACAGGGCGTCGCTCGGCGGAGTAAAACCGGCGCAAACAGGGCGTTTGCGCCGGCTTCAGAACATCTCAATGCAGGTCGAGCACGTCCTGCATGTCGTATAAACCAGGCTCACGAGCATCCAGCCACAACGCTGCACGCACCGCGCCCTTGGCGAACGTCATGCGACTCGAAGCCTTGTGCGTGATCTCCAGTCGCTCGCCCTCGCAGGCGAACAATACCGTGTGATCACCCACCACATCACCACCGCGAACAGTGGCGAAACCGATGGTTTCGCGCTCACGAGCACCGGTGTGGCCTTCACGACCATAGACCGCGACTTTCTGCAGATCACGATCCAGCGCATTGGCGATCACTTCACCCATGCGCAGGGCCGTACCCGACGGCGCATCAATCTTGTGCCGGTGATGGGCTTCGATGATTTCGATGTCCGCATCATCCGCCAACACCCGTGCCGCCATGTCGAGCAGCTTCAGCGACAGATTGACGCCGACACTGAAGTTGGCAGCGAACACGATCGGAATATCCTTGCCCGCTTCAGCCAGCAACTGCTTCTGCGCAGCGTCCAGCCCGGTCGTGCCGATCACCATCGCCTTGCCGGCCTTGCGGCAGAAGGCCAGGTTTTTCAGCATGACTTCCGGCAGGGTGAAGTCGATCAACACATCGAACTCTTCCGCCACCGACTCCAGATTCCCGGACAGCGGCACACCGATTCGACCGAGCGAAGCCAGCTCACCGGCATCCACACCGATCAGCGTACTGCCAGGGCGGACAATCGCGGCCGTCAGACCGGTCAACGGCGCGCGTTGCTGCACCGCCTCGACCAGAATCTTGCCCATGCGCCCGGCAGCGCCCATCACAGCTATACGTCGCATGCCGACTCCTTACAGATCGCCGAAGAAGCGTTTCACACCGTCGAACCAACCGGTGGTTTTCGGGGAGTGACTGTTGTCATCCGCCAAGGAGCTGCGGAACTCTTCCAGCAGTTCACGCTGACGACGGTTCAGATTGACCGGTGTTTCGACGGCCACACGGCACATCAGGTCGCCCGCACCACCGCCTCGCACTGGCGCAACGCCTTTGCCGCGTACGCGGAACTGCTTGCCGGTCTGAGTCCCTTCCGGAATCTTCAGTTTGACGCGACCGTCGAGGGTCGGAATTTCCAGTTCGCCGCCCAGGGCTGCGTCGACGAAGCTGATCGGCACTTCGCAGAACAGGTGCTTGCCGTCACGCTGAAAGATGTCGTGCTCGCGGACGTTGATCACCACGTACAGGTCGCCGGTCGGGCCACCCTGAGTGCCCGCTTCGCCTTCGCCGGACAGACGAATGCGGTCGCCAGTGTCGACACCGGCCGGCACTTTGACGGAGAGGGTTTTGTACTCTTCAACGCGACCGTCACCGTGGCAGGAATCGCACGGATCGGAAATGATCTTGCCCTGGCCATGGCAGCGCGGGCAGGTCTGCTGCACCGAGAAGAAGCCTTGCTGCATGCGCACCTGACCGATGCCGCCGCAAGTCGGGCAAGTCGAAGGCGACGAGCCTTTCTTGGCACCCGAACCATCGCAAGGCTTGCAGTTGACCAGTGTCGGAACGCGGATATTCACGGTCGTGCCGCGCACCGCTTCTTCCAGGTTCAGCTCCAGGGTGTAGCGCAAATCGCTGCCACGCTGGGCGCCGCCACGGGAACCGCCGCGACCGCCACCGAAGAAGTCACTGAAGACATCGCCGAAGATGTCGGAGAAGTTCTGACCGCCGAAGCCTGCACCGCCGCCACCCATGCTCGGGTCGACGCCGGCATGACCGTACTGGTCGTACGCTGCACGCTTGCTGGAATCGGACAGCACTTCGTAGGCTTCGTTGGCCTCTTTGAACAGCTCTTCCGACGCTTTGTCATCGGGATTACGGTCCGGGTGATGCTTCATCGCCAGACGGCGATAGGCCTTTTTCAGGTCTGCTTCGCTTGAGCCGCGCTCAACACCCAACACTTCGTAATAGTCACGCTTAGCCATAAGTTCTTCATACTCTTGAGGACGTTCGGCAAACCCCTCCTGAGCTTCGCCAAACTCGTTGAGCCCCAATACAGGCCCGGACCCAACTCACGTCAATTCAACGATCCTGGTCTTTGATTCATGCGGTACTTTCGGCGCGAAAAGCAGGAGCATCTTCGGCCATACCACCAGCATCCGAACCTTGTCGCATGCTGTAAAAATTCGCGTATTCCAGATACGCCAACGCGGGAGCAAGCTCCCGCGCGGCGACATCCTACCAGTCAGTGCCCAAAGGCAGTCAACCGGCCGACCAACAACTTACTTGTGGTCTTTGACTTCTTCGAACTCGGCATCGACAACATCGTCAGCCTTTTCAGCTTTCTCGTCGTGCGGTGCCGCGCCTTCAGCAGGCTGAGCCTGTTCGGCGTACATCTTCTGGGCAACCGGCGCAGAGACTTTCGACAGCTCTTCAACCTTGGCGTCGATGGCAGCCTTGTCGTCGCCTTTGACGGCGGCTTCCAGGGCAACCACGGCCGCTTCGATTGCAGTCTTCTCTTCTGCAGTCACTTTGTCGCCAGCGTCAGCGATCATCTTGCGAGTCGAGTGAACCAGTGCATCACCCTGGTTACGGGCAGCGGCCAGCTCTTCGAACTTGCGGTCTTCCTCGGCATTTGCCTCGGCGTCACGCACCATGCGCTCGATTTCTTCGTCGGACAGACCGGAGTTGGCCTTGATCACGATCGACTGGGTCTTGCCGGTAGCCTTGTCCTTCGCACCTACGTGCAGGATGCCGTTGGCGTCGATGTCGAAGGTCACTTCGATCTGCGGCACGCCACGTGGAGCTGGTGGAATGTCGGCCAGGTCGAACTTGCCCAGGGACTTGTTCTGTGCGGCTTGCTTGCGCTCGCCTTGCAGGACGTGAATGGTCACGGCGCCCTGGTTGTCGTCGGCAGTCGAGAACACTTGCGACTTCTTGGTAGGAATCGTGGTGTTTTTCTCGATCAGCGCGGTCATCACGCCACCCATGGTTTCGATACCCAGGGTCAGCGGGCTGACGTCGAGCAGCAGAACGTCTTTCACGTCACCGGCCAGAACGGCGCCCTGGATGGCAGCACCCATGGCAACGGCTTCGTCCGGGTTCACGTCTTTACGTGCTTCTTTACCGAAGAAATCGGTAACCAGCTTCTGAACCAGCGGCATACGGGTCTGACCGCCGACCAGGATCACGTCGTTGATCGCGCCAACATCCAGACCTGCGTCTTTCATGGCGATGCGGCAAGGTTCGATGGTGCGCTGAACCAGGTCTTCAACCAGAGCTTCGAGCTTGGCACGCGAGATCTTCACGTTCAGGTGCTTAGGACCGGTGGCGTCTGCAGTGATGTACGGCAGGTTCACGTCGGTCGACTGAGCAGACGACAGCTCGATCTTGGCTTTCTCGGCAGCTTCTTTCAGACGCTGCATCGCCAGCGGGTCACCCTTCAGGTTCATGCCGCTTTCTTTCTTGAATTCGTCGACGAGGTAGTCGATCAGACGAATGTCGAAGTCTTCACCGCCCAGGAACGTGTCACCGTTGGTGGCCAACACTTCGAACTGGTGCTCGCCGTCAACTTCAGCGATCTCGATCACGGAAACGTCGAAAGTACCGCCACCCAGGTCATAAACGATCACGGTGTGATCGCCCTTGGCCTTGTCCATACCGTAAGCCAGAGCGGCTGCGGTTGGTTCGTTGATGATACGTTTTACGTCCAGACCCGCGATGCGGCCGGCGTCTTTGGTCGCCTGACGCTGACTGTCGTTGAAGTAGGCCGGAACGGTGATCACCGCTTCGGTCACTGCTTCGCCGAGGTAGTCTTCGGCGGTCTTCTTCATCTTCTTCAGAATTTCAGCCGAGATTTGTGGCGGAGCCATTTTCTGGCCGTTCACTTCAACCCAGGCGTCACCGTTGTCAGCCTTGGCGATCTTGTAAGGAACCATCTGAATGTCTTTCTGTACCACTTCTTCTTCGAAGCGGCGACCGATCAGACGCTTTACCGCGTACAGGGTGTTGTGCGGGTTGGTCACTGCCTGACGCTTGGCGGACTGGCCGACCAGGATTTCGCCATCGTTGGCGTAAGCGATGATCGACGGCGTGGTACGCGCGCCTTCGGCGTTTTCAATAACTTTGGCTACGCCGTTTTCAAGAATGGAGACGCAGGAGTTGGTAGTCCCCAGGTCGATACCGATAATTTTGCCCATGTTCACTCTCCCGAAACTTTGGATTTGGTTGCCGCAGTGGTTGTGGCCAACTGCGGTAGCACTTAAACGCTTGACTTCTAAATGGGGGCCTTGCGGCTAATTTCAAGCCTTCTCGTCAATCGAAGGCGAAACTGGCGCCGGCGCCTTGCTGACCACGACCATTGCCGGACGCAGCAGGCGACCGTTGAGCTGGTAGCCCTTCTGGAACACCTTCAGAATGCTGTTCGGCTCAAGGTCTGCACTTTCCTGCATGGCCATTGCCTGATGTTCCACGGCGTTGAACGGCTCGCCTTCCTGCGGGGCCACAGCGACAAGCTGATAGCGCGCAAGGGTGTCGTGAAACATTTTCAGGGTCAGCTCGATGCCTTCACGCATCGGACGGATGCTCTCGTCATCCGGGTTCGACAGCTCGAGGCCCCGCTCCAGGCTGTCGACGATCGGCAGCAGGTCGCCGGCGAATTTTTCCAGCGCAAACTTGTGCGCCTTTTCGACGTCTTGCTCGGCACGGCGGCGGACGTTCTGCAGATCGGCAGCTACGCGCAGCGATTGATCCTGCGCGGCGGCCAATTGCTCTTCGAGCACTTGTACACGGGTCGCCAGGTCATCACCCGAAGCCTCGGGCGCCTGATTGGCTTCTGGATTTTGCGTATCTACTGTCTGTTCGTCAGCCATAGAATTCTCCTTTCAATATCGTCCGCGAGTTCGATTCGCGCTTCTGCCCCGGTATATGGGGCCGCAAAATCAGGCTTCAAGGGCTGACAATGATTAACCCTACAAAAAAGTGCTGCATTGTCATTCCCGGGCGCGATAAGCATTTGATCGGATCATCCCCATCGAGCTAAGCGAGGGCATTGTCAGTCCGAAACAAAACACTGTATAAATAACCAGACCTGAAGCCTGGGAGCGGCCTTTATGCTGGTGCACCTGTCCGTACACAACTACGCCATCGTTGAACATCTCGATCTCGAACTCGATCGCGGCATGAGCGTGATTACCGGGGAAACCGGCGCCGGCAAATCGATCATGCTCGATGCCCTGGGCCTGACGCTCGGTGATCGCGCCGACAGCGGCGTGGTTCGACCGGGCGCCGACAAGGCCGACATCCTGGCGACCTTCGATCTGGCCGACATCCCCGAGGCCAGCGCCTGGCTGGCGGAACGTGACCTGGAAATCGACGGTCCGTGCATCCTGCGCCGGGTCATCACTTCCGAAGGTCGCTCACGCGGCTATATAAATGGCACGCCCTGCCCGCTCGGCGACCTCAAGGCGCTCGGCGAGCTGCTGATCGACATCCACAGCCAGCACGAACACCAATCCCTGCTCAAGACCGACACCCACCGGCGCCTGCTCGACGAGTACGCCGGGGCCACCGATCTGGCGCGACAGGTGCATCTGGCCGCCCAGCGCTGGCGCCAGACTCGTCAGGAGCTGGAACGCCTTTCCAATTCCGGCGACGAACAGCGCGCGCGCCATCAACTGCTCAGCTACCAGCTCGAGGAACTGGAAAACCTCGGTCTCGGTGAAAACGAGCTGGAAGAGCTGGAGCAGGAACACAAGAACCTGACCAACGCCGAAACCCTGCTCGGCATCTGCCGACAAGTGGTCGAGCAATGCAGCGAAAGCGATTCCGGCAACGTCCTGAATGCCCTGACGGCCAGCCTCAATCGCCTGTCGAGCGTGAACAATTCGGTCAGCGCGCTGGGTGAAGCGAGCAGCCTGCTGACCAGTGCGCAGATCCAGGTCGAAGAAGCCGTTGGCGAACTCAATCGCTTTCTCGACAACTTCGATGCCGATCCGGCGCGCCTTCAATATTTGGAAGAACGTCTGGACTCCATCTACACACTGGCACGCAAACACCGTATTCAGCCGACCGAAGTGGCGGAGATGCAGCAGAAACTGCTCGACGAAATCGAAGCCCTGGACGCCAACGATGAATCCATCGAACGCCTCGCCGAAGAACTCGCATCCTATGCACGCCACTATCAGGAAAAGGCCCGGGAACTGAGCGAGCTGCGTCACCAGGCGGCCGGCAGTCTGGCCAGCGCGGTGGAGCAGGAGATTCAGCGCCTGGGCATGCCCGGCGGTCGCTTCACCATCGAATTGCGCGCCAACAACAGCAGCGAACTGCAACCCAATGGCCTGGAACAGGTCGAGCTGCTGGTCAGCGCCAACCCGGGCCAGCCTTTGAAGGCTTTGGCCAAAGTGGCGTCCGGCGGTGAGCTGTCACGGATCAGCCTGGCCATCCAGGTGATTACCGCCCAGACCTCTCGCGTACCGACGCTGGTGTTCGACGAAGTGGACGTGGGCATTGGCGGTCCGACGGCCGAAATCGTCGGCCAGTTGTTGCGTCGCCTCGGAGATCGCGGACAGGTACTGACGGTCACACACTTGCCACAAGTCGCGGCGCAGGGGCACCAACATCTGTTCGTGCACAAGGTGCGAGGCGAGCAGGCCACTCACACGGCCGTTTCGAAGCTGAGCAAGAATGACCGTATAGAAGAAGTCGCGCGGATGCTTGGCGGCATCGATCTGACCAAAGAGTCCTTGGCGCACGCGAAAAAGATGGTCGTTACCGCAAAGGTTTAAGCACCGCAGAAAGCACGAAGGCGACCCTTGGGTCGCCTTCGCTCGTTTCGCGAACCTGAAATTCGCGCGACATGCTTACTTTTTCTTGCGTACGTACAGCACCAGGTTGTGATCCACCAACTCGACACCGTGCTCCTCGGCGATTGCCTTCTGGAGTTTTTCGATTTCGGTGCTGACGAATTCGATAACCTCACCGGATTCCACGTTGACCATATGGTCGTGGTGGCCACCGTCGGCCAATTCGAATACCGCGTGGCCGCCGTCGAAGTTGTGACGGACCACGAGGCCAGCCGCTTCGAACTGGGTCAGAACACGGTAAACCGTGGCCAGACCGACGTCCTCGCCAGCTTCCATCAACGCCTTGTAGACGTCCTCGGCACTCATGTGACGCTGCTCTGTAGAGTCGAGCATTTGCAGGATCTTGACCCGTGGCAGGGTCACTTTGAGGCCGGCTTTGCGTAGTTCGCTATTTTCAACCATGGTCAGCTTTCTCGCGATGCTGCTTCGCAGCTTCTCTTAATGCGGGTATGATCGGCGTTTACGTTGTCCCAGCCAAGATAGTGGAAGTCGCCCACCGATGCAAAACACCAAGCTCTTGCTAACCAGTTTCACCTTTGTGGGACTGCTCGCACTCGCCGGTTGTTCATTCCCCGGGGTTTACAAAATCGACATCCAGCAGGGCAATGTCGTCACGCAGGACATGATAGACCAGTTACGCCCGGGAATGACCCGGCCGCAAGTACGGTTTATCATGGGCAACCCTCTGCTTGCCGACACGTTCCATGCCAACCGCTGGGATTATCTGTACAGCCTGCAACCTGGTGGCGGTGAACGCCAGCAGGAACGCATGAGTGTCATTTTCGACTCGAATGACCGCCTTGTCAGCCTGTCCGGTGACTTCATGCCGGGCGTCAGCCGTGACGAAGCCATTCTCGGCAAGGACAGTGGCACCAGCATGACCACTCCTGCTGAAAACGTCGAGCAGCCGAAACCGGAAAAACCGGCCAAGCCAGGCTCCTTGCTGGATCAGATCCAGAAGGACGTCGATGGTGTGGAAACCGTTCCGGTTCCAACGCCAGAACCGCTGGACACCTCGCCGCAATAATTTGCGACGCAATAAAAAACCCGGAAATACCGGGTTTTTTATTGCCTGCCATTTGGCCAGCCTACTGATTTCGCGCCTTGGCTTCGGCAGCCTTGGCGGCACGCAGACGACGCACTTCTTTCGGATCGGCCAACAACGGTCGATAGATCTCGATGCGATCGCCTTCCTGAACCTGTCGAGCATCCGGATCAGCGATCACTTTACCGAAGATCCCCAAAGGGCAGCTCTGCAGATCCAGCTCCGGAAATTCAGCGTCAATCCCGGACGCCATCAGCGCCGCACGCACCGTCGCACTCTCGGCGACACTGATTACACGCATAACCTGACGATCAACGGCGGCATACACCACTTCGATTTCAATCACCGGCTCAACCATGCATCTGCTTGGCACGCTGGCAGAACGCATCCACCAGCGTATTGGCCGCCTGATTGAACAAAGGACCGAGCGTCGCACGGACCAGCGGACCGGCGTAGTCGAAAGACAGATCCAGACTGATCTTGCAGGCCTTTTCGTTCAACGCCTTGAACACCCAGACACCGTGCAGCTGATTGAACGGCCCCTCCTCCAGGTTCATCTCGATCGACTGCCCCGGCACCAGCGTGTTGCGCGTCACGAAGTGCTGACTGAGGCCGCCCTTGGCCACGCCGACACTGGCGCGCATATGCTCAGGCGAGCTTTCCAGAACCTCAGCAGACGAGCACCACGGCAAAAACTCCGGGTAACGCGCCACGTCATTGACCAGGTCGTAGAGAAATTGCGCCGGGTAAGGCAGCAGCGCCGATCGTTGAATATGTGTCGTCATGTAAGCGTCACTTCCAGAGCTGGGCGGCAAACACTACAAGAATGCCGATGGGCGCCACATAGCGCATCAAGAACAGAGACAGGGCGAACAGCGCCGGACTGCGAATCGACAATTCGTCACGCACCGCTTCACGCCCCATCACCCAACCGGCAAACAGCACGAAGCACAGTCCGCCGAGTGGCAACATGATCCGCGAGGTGAAGAAGTCGATCACGCCAAAGAAGTCCAGGCCACCGGCCGCACCCCATTGGTAGAGATGGAACACCCCGCCATCGTTCACGAAAAATTTGGCTTCCTTCCAGATATTGAAGGAAAACACCGTGCCCAGGCCGACGAACCAGCAGGTGAACGCCAACCAGAATGTCACCCAGGCACGACTGATTTTAGTCCGCTCGACCAGATAGGCGACCATCGGCTCCAGCAGAGAAATTGCCGAGCTCCAGGCGGCAATGGCCACCAGAACGAAGAACACCACGCCCATCAACTGGCCGAAAAGCACGTTACCGAAAGCAAATGGCAGACTGACGAACATCAGCCCCGGGCCCTCGCTCGGGTTCAAACCGCCGGCGAACACAATCGGAAACAAGGCCAGACCGGCCACCAGCGAAACGAAGGTATCAAGCAGCGCCACTCCCACGACCGTGCCGGACAGCGAGGCTTCCTTGGTCATGTAGGCGCCGTAGATCATGATCGACCCCACGCCCACGCTCAGCGAGAAGAACGCGTGGCCCATGGCCGGCAGCAAGCCGTCGAGGACTTTTTCCGGGTGGAAGTCGAACATGAAGTGCACGCCTTCCATGAAATGCCCGGTGGTCATGCTGTAACCCAGCAACACCAGCACCATCACGAACAGCAGCGGCATCATGATCCGCAGGCTACGCTCGAGACCGGCGACCACACCTTTGGCGATCACCACAGCCGACAACAGCATGAAAACCGTGTGCCACAGCGTGATGCGCCACGGGTCGGCGATGACATTACCGAAGTACGCCCCGACCTGATCGGCCGTCGCACCCTGGAAGTCCCCGCGCCCCATATCAATGATGTAATCCAGCGACCAGCCGCCGACCACACTATAGAAAGACAGGATCAGCAACGCCGTGATCATCCCGGCGAACGCGCCCCATGACCATTTGCCAGAGTGCCCGGCTTCCAGCGCCAGCACCTTCAGGGCATTCGCCGGACTCTGACGGGCACGCCGGCCGATCAGGGTTTCAGCGAGCATCACCGGAATGCCGATCAGCGCGATACACGCCAGAAACATCAGCACGAAGGCGCCGCCACCGTAGACCCCGACCATGTAGGGGAATTTCCAGATGCTGCCCAATCCCACGGCCGAACCGGTCGCGGCGAATATGAAAACCCAGCGGCTAGCCCAACTGCCGTGGACAGAAACCTTGTCTGTCGACATCGTTTATCACGCCCAAGCGTTAGAAAAAGAGGCCGCATTGTCCGGGATTCACTCAACCTGCTCAAGCACGCAGCATCACCGTAGCCGACAGCCGTTTATCTCCATATAATGCCGCCCCTATGGCTAAACAGAAGAAACACCCAACAGGGACCATCGCGCAAAACAAAAAGGCGCGACACGATTACTTCATCGAGCACAAGTTCGAGGCTGGTCTGGTCCTGGCCGGCTGGGAAGTAAAAAGTCTGCGGGCAAGCAAACTGCAACTGGTCGACAGTTACGTGTTGCTCAAGGATGGCGAAGCCTGGTTGCTCGGCAGCCACATCACGCCTCTGATGACCGCAAGCACCCACGTCATTGCCGACCCGGTGCGTACCCGCAAGCTGCTGCTCAACCGCCGCGAGCTGGACAAGCTCGCCGCCGCCGTGCAGCAGAAGGGTTACGCCTGCGTGTGCCTGTCCTGGTACTGGAGCAAGCACATGGTCAAGTGCGAGATCGCACTGGGCAAGGGCAAGAAGGAATACGACAAGCGTGATACCGAACGCGAACGCGACGCCGGTCGCGAGTTGCAGCGTGCGGTGCGCAACAAGGGCAAGGAAGACTGATTCTTCTGCCCGAATGACCGTTCCCGCGCCCGGCACGGGAACGGTCATGCCTACATCCCTTTGCGCCGCTCGGCGCGAGCCATGCGTTGCACTTCCTGCCGCACCTCTTCCAGCACTTCCTGCACATACAGAATGTGTCGACTGGACACTTCACGCGCCTGTTCCGCGCGCCCCTCGATAATCGCCAGATACAATTCCCGATGCTGCGTGATCAGCATGTCGCGGGTTTCCGTGCGCTGCTTGTACATGCCACCGATGTTGGTCACCACGTTGCGCTTGAGCAGATCGAACAAGCCGCGAATGGTGTGCAGCAACACCGCGTTGTGACTGGCTTCGGCAATCGCCAGGTGAAATTTCGCATCCGCCGCGCCCTCTTCCGCCCGGCTCACTTCATCATGACGCGAATAGCAGTCCTGTAACTCTTCAAACGCAGCCGTCAGTCGTTCGCGATCCACATCCGTGGCGCGCAATGCTGCGTAATAGGCACACGATGCCTCCAGCGTGTGGCGAAATTCCAGCAGATCGCGCTGCGCCTCGGGATTGCTTTCCAGCAATTGCAGCAGCGGATCGCTGAACGTCGAACCGAGGCTTTCCACGACATAGTTGCCACCGCCCTGCTTGCTGACCAGCAAACCCTTGGCCGCAAGCTTCTGAATCGCCTCGCGCAACGATGGCCGGGAAACGCCGAACTGTTCCGCCAGCGCCCGCTCGGCCGGCAGACGTTCGCCGGACTTCAGCGTGCCCTCGAGAATCATCCCTTCCAGTCGCTCGACAATGTCGTCAGACAAACGGCGCTGACGTATCTGATCAAACCCCATCACTCAACTCTCCACCATCCCGACCGCTCGCCGGGCTCTCTATTCTGGCCTATCGGCGCGTTGCCGACACCTGCCAGATGACACTTGGGCGACCGGATCAGATCGAGCTCTGCACCGGTGATTCGACAAAAGTTTTAGGGCGGCAAATTGACACACCGATATCAAGGCTTTTACCCTAGCCAACAGCGATTGTAAATTGGTCTTACCAATTAACCAAGAACGCTGACAGTGCCTGACCAACAACAATTAGGGGCCACCCCATATGCAAACCTGGCAACAGCTCTACAGCCCGCTCGGCAGTCTCGGCGTGTCCGCACTCGCGGCCGTCATCCCCATCGTTTTCTTCTTCCTCGCCCTGGCGGTGTTCCGCCTCAAAGGTCATGTAGCCGGCAGCATCACGCTCGCCCTGGCCATCGCCGTGGCGATCTTCGCGTTCCGGATGCCGGTGGACATGGCGTTTGCCGCCGCCGGATATGGCTTCGCCTATGGTCTGTGGCCGATTGCCTGGATCATTGTGGCGGCGGTGTTTCTGTACAAACTCACGGTCAAGAGCGGTCAGTTCGAGGTCATCCGCAGCTCGGTGCTGTCGATCACCGATGACCAGCGTCTGCAGGTGCTGCTGATCGGTTTCTGCTTCGGCGCATTCCTGGAAGGTGCCGCCGGTTTCGGTGCGCCAGTGGCGATTACCGCTGCGCTGCTGGTAGGCCTGGGCTTCAACCCGCTGTACGCCGCAGGCCTGTGCCTGATCGCCAACACCGCACCGGTTGCGTTCGGCGCATTGGGGATTCCGATCATCGTGGCCGGGCAAGTCACCGGCATCGACGCGTTCAAGATCGGCGCCATGACCGGCCGCCAGCTGCCGCTGCTGTCGCTGTTCGTGCCGTTCTGGCTGGTGTTCATGATGGACGGCCTGCGCGGCGTGCGTGAAACCTGGCCAGCCGCACTGGTTGCCGGCCTGAGCTTCGCCGTCACCCAATACTTCACTTCGAACTTCATCGGCCCGGAACTGCCGGACATCACGTCGGCCCTGGCCAGCCTGATTTCGCTAACCCTGTTCCTGAAGGTCTGGCAGCCGAAACGTGCCGCCGGCCAGCACATTGCCGGTGCCGTTTCCGCTTCGGTAGTGACTGCCAGCGTCGGCGGTTTCGGCCAGAAGCGCACCACCGTCGCTTCGCCTTACAGCCTTGGGGAAATTTTCAAGGCGTGGTCGCCGTTTCTGATCCTCACCGTGCTGGTGACCATCTGGACCCTCAAGCCCTTCAAGGCCATGTTCGCCGCCGGCGGTTCGATGTACGCCTGGGTGTTCAACTTCGCGATCCCGCACCTGGATCAACTGGTGATAAAGACCGCACCGATTGTTGCCGCTCCGACCGCGATTCCAGCCGTGTTCAAACTCGACCCGATTTCCGCGACCGGCACGGCGATTTTCTTCTCCGCGCTGATCTCGATGCTGGTGCTGAAGACCAACTTCAAAACTGGTCTGACCACTTTGAAAGAGACCTTCTACGAACTGCGCTGGCCGATTCTGTCGATCGGCATGGTGCTGGCGTTTGCCTTCGTCACCAACTATTCCGGCATGTCCTCGACCATGGCTCTGGTGCTGGCGGCGACTGGCGCGGCATTCCCGTTCTTCTCGCCGTTCCTCGGCTGGCTCGGCGTATTCCTGACCGGCTCCGATACCTCATCCAACGCCCTGTTCAGTTCGCTGCAAGCGACCACCGCGCACCAGATCGGGGTCAACGACACCTTGCTGGTGGCGGCCAATACCAGCGGCGGCGTGACCGGCAAGATGATCTCGCCACAATCGATCGCCGTGGCCTGCGCCGCGACCGGTCTGGTGGGCAAGGAATCCGATCTGTTCCGCTTCACCCTCAAGCACAGCCTATTCTTTGCCACGATCGTCGGCCTGATCACTTTGGCTCAGGCCTACTGGTTCACCGGCATGCTGGTGCATTAAGACTACAAGCGACATGGAAATAACCGACGCCGGTTCGTGATTCCGGCGTCAGCAATTCACAACCCGGTCTGTAAGGCTGCTGAAAGCAACGCGCTCTATATTCAGCAGCCTCAACAGACGGATAACCGGGCCCACCCGGAGACACGCCTGATGAGCGAGCTTTTTTACAACGCTGTGCCCAACGCCACTCGCGTCGCACCGCCACTGCCCGAACCCCGGCAATATCCCAGCGAGAAACCGTCGCGGGTCTACCTGTTCGGCACGTGCGTGGTCGACCTGTTCTACCCGGAAGCCGGGATGGACGCGATCCACTTGCTGGAGCGCGAAGGCATCCGGGTCGATTACCCGCAAGGGCAGAGCTGCTGCGGACAACCGGCCTACACCTCGGGTTACACCGAGCAGGCACGGACGGTGGCACGCTCGCAACTGGCGCTGTTTGCCGGGGACTGTCCGGTGGTGGTGCCGTCGGGTTCGTGCGCCGGGATGATCCGCGAGCATTACGCCGACTTGTTCAAGGACGAGCCGGAAACGCTGAAACAGGTTCAGGCCCTCGCGGCCCGCACCTACGAGTTGGCCGAGTTCCTGCTGTTCGTCTGCAAGGTGCAGCTCAAGGACAACGGCGAGCCGGTAAAAGTGGCGCTGCACACTTCGTGTTCGGCGCGACGGGAAATGAACACCCACCTGCACGGCCGCGAGTTGTTGGCGCAGTTGAGCAACGTGGAACGGGTCAACCACGATCACGAAAGCGAATGCTGTGGCTTCGGTGGGACATTCAGCGTCCGTATGCCAGACATTTCCGGCGCGATGGTGGCTGACAAGACCCGGGCGTTGAAGGAATCCGGCGCGCATCAGGTACTCAGTGCCGACTGCGGCTGCTTGATGAACATCAACGGCTCGCTGGAAAAACAGCAGGAAGCGCTGCGCGGGCAACACCTGGCGAGCTTCCTCTGGCAACGAACCGGAGGTGCGCGATGAGCACTTCCACGATTATTCCTACGGTTGCCGTAGAAGAAGATTTCCGCACCCGGGCACACAACGCCCTGGGCGATTCGCAGTTACGGAACAACTTCCGCACCGCGATGGACTCACTGATGACCAAGCGGGCAGCGGCTTTCAGCGACGCCCACGAAAGAGAACACCTGCGTGAACTGGGCAATGCAATCCGTGCCCGCGCGCTCTCCAAGTTGCCCGACCTGCTCGAGCAACTGGAACAGAACCTGACCCGCAACGGTGTGACAGTGCACTGGGCGGAAACGGTGGACGAGGCCAATGGCATCGTCCTTTCGATCATCCGCGCTCACGAGGCGCGGCAAGTGATCAAGGGCAAATCGATGGTCAGCGAAGAGATGGAGATGAACCATTTCCTCGAGGCTCGGGACATTGAATGTCTGGAGTCCGACATGGGGGAGTACATCGTCCAGCTCGACCACGAGAAGCCTTCACACATAATCATGCCGGCAATCCACAAGAATGCCGGTCAGGTCGCGTCCTTGTTCCACGACAAACTTGGCGTGGAATACACCAAGGACGTTGACCAACTCATTCAGATCGGTCGCAGGGTCCTGCGGCAGAAATTCTTCGAAGCGGACATCGGCGTCTCCGGCGTCAACTTCGCCGTGGCCGAAACCGGCACCCTGCTGCTGGTGGAAAACGAAGGCAACGGCCGCATGACCACCACCGTGCCGCCGGTGCACATCGCTGTCACCGGCATCGAAAAGGTCGTGGAAAATCTGCGCGACGTGGTGCCGCTGCTGTCATTGCTGACCCGCTCGGCGCTGGGCATTCCGATCACCACCTACGTCAACATGATCTCCGGCCCGCGCAAGGAACACGAACTCGACGGCCCGCAGGAAGTGCATCTGGTACTGCTCGACAACGGTCGCAGCCAGGCGTTTGCCGACAGTGAATTGCGCCAGACACTGAACTGCATCCGCTGCGGCGCCTGCATGAATCATTGCCCGGTCTACACCCGCGTCGGCGGCCATACCTACGGCGAGGTTTACCCCGGCCCGATCGGCAAAATCATCACCCCGCACATGGTCGGCCTGGCGAAAGTCCCGGATCACCCGAGCGCATCTTCGTTGTGCGGAGCCTGCGGTGAAGTGTGCCCGGTGAAGATTCCAATCCCCGCGTTGCTGCGTCGCCTGCGCGAAGAAAACGTCAAAGCCCCCGACAGTCCTCATCAAGTGATGCGCGGCCAGGGCAGCAAATATTCGCGCAAGGAACGTTTTATCTGGAACGCCTGGGCGAAGCTCAACAGCTCGCCGACCTTGTATCGACTGTTTGCGTTTTTTGCCACACGCCTGCGCGCATTGGCGCCGAACAATGTCGGCCCGTGGACGCAGAATCACAGCGCGCCGAAACCTGCCGCCCGCTCACTGCATGACATGGCTCGCGAACACCTGGCCAAACAAGGAGACCGTCGATGAGCGCCAAGCAAAACATCCTCGGCAAGTTACGGAAAAGCCTGACCGGCACCACGCCGATTGCCGACAACTTCGACGTCGATCTGGTGACCCAGCCCTACACCTACAGCGCCGAACAACGCATCCCGCAAGTGCGCAAACTGATGGAAGCGGTGCACACCGAAATCCACCTGACTTCCGCTGATGCGTGGCCGGCGCTGCTGGCGCAATTGCTGCGCGACCGTCAGTTACCGAGCTTGCTGATTGCACCGACTACACCTCACGGGCAGCGCATCACACAACACTGGGCGAACAATCCTGATCTGCCGGCGCTGAAGTCTTACGACCGCCCGATGGAGGAATGGAAAGCCGAGTTGTTCAACGACACCCCGGCCAGCCTGACCGGCACCCTCGGCGCGATTGCCGCCACCGGCAGCCTGATTCTGTGGCCGACCCGCGAAGAACCACGGTTGATGAGCCTGGTGCCGCCCGTGCATTTCGCCCTGCTCAAGGCCAGCCAGATCCGCGACAATTTCTATCAGGTGCAGCAGGAATTCGAGTGGGCACAAGGCATGCCGACCAATGCGCTGCTGGTGTCCGGCCCGTCGAAGACCGCCGACATCGAACAAGTCCTGGCTTACGGCGCCCACGGCCCGAAAGACCTGGTGGTGTTGATCCTGGAGGACCAATGACCTTACCGGCGACTTTCCTGCGCGATGCGCAGCAACTGATTCCTGCCGAACGCCGTTTCGACGATCCGCTGTCGACCCTGGCCTTCGGCACCGATGCCAGCTTCTACCGGTTGATTCCGCAACTGGTGATCCGCGTCGAGTCCGAAGATGAAGTGGTGGCACTGCTGAAACTGGCCCAGCGCGATCAGGTTCCGGTGACCTTCCGCGCCGCTGGCACCAGTCTGTCCGGACAGGCGATCAGCGATTCGGTGTTGATCGTGCTTGGGGATAACTGGAACGCGCGTGAGATCCGAGGGCAAGGCACGCAAATCCGCCTGCAACCGGGCGTCATCGGCGCCCAGGCCAACGCATGGCTGGCGCCATTCGGACGCAAGATCGGCCCGGATCCAGCCTCGATCAACGCGTGCAAGATCGGCGGCATCGTCGCCAACAACGCCAGCGGCATGTGCTGCGGCACTGCGCAAAACACCTATCACACGCTGGCCGGGATTCGTCTGGTGCTGGCCGACGGCACGCGACTCGATACCGAAGATGCCGCCAGTGTCGCGGCGTTTCGAGTCAGCCACGGTGACTTGCTGGAACGTCTGGCGACTTTGGGCCGCGAGACCCGCGCCAATGCCGAACTGGCCGCGCGAATTCGCCACAAATACCGTTTGAAAAATACCACCGGCCTGTCGCTCAACGCCCTGGTGGATTTCGATGAGCCTGTGGATATCTTGAGCCACTTGCTGGTCGGCTCCGAAGGCACTCTCGGTTTCATCAGCGCCGTGACTTACGACACGGTGATCGACCATCCGAACAAGGCCTCGGCGCTGATCGTATTCCCGGATGTGGAAACCTGCTGCAACGCCGTCACCGTGCTGAAAAGCCAACCGGTGTCGGCCGTGGAACTGCTCGACCGCCGCAGTCTGCGCTCGGTGCAGGACAAACCCGGCATGCCGGATTTCGTACAGCAGCTGTCGAACAATGCCTGCGCGTTGTTGATCGAATCCCGCGCCGCCTCTTCCACTTTGCTGCAGGAACAACTGGCGCAGATCATGGCGTCGCTCAATGGCTTCCCGGTGGAAAAGCATGTCGACTTCACCGAAGACCCGGTCGAAAACGCCCGCCTCTGGGCGATCCGCAAAGACACCTTTCCCGCCGTCGGCGCCGTGCGCAAGACCGGCACCACGGTGATCATCGAAGACGTCACCTTCCCGGTGGAGCAACTGGCGATCGGCGTGAACCGCCTGATCGAGCTGTTCGATAATCACGCCTACGACGAAGCGATCCTTTTCGGACACGCACTGGAAGGTAATCTGCACTTCGTCTTCACCCAAGGCTTCAACAGCCCGGAAGAAGTCGCACGCTATCAGGCGTTCATGGACGACGTGGCGCAACTGGTGGCCGTGGAGTTCGGCGGTTCGCTGAAGGCGGAACACGGCACCGGGCGCAACATGGCGCCCTTCGTCGAACTCGAATGGGGCACCGACGCCTATCAATTGATGTGGCAGCTCAAACGCCTGCTCGACCCCAACGGCATTCTCAATCCGGACGTGGTGCTCAGCGAAGATCCGCAGATCCACCTCAAGCACCTGAAACCGCTGCCAGCGGCCGACGAGATTGTGGATAAATGCATCGAGTGCGGTTTCTGCGAACCGGTCTGCCCCTCGAAAGGCCTGACCTTGAGCCCACGCCAGCGCATCGTAATCTGGCGCGATATCCAGGCGCGAAAACGTGCCGGAATCGACACCACCGAACTGGAAAAAGCCTACGACTACCAAGGCATCGATACCTGCGCCGCGACCGGTTTGTGTGCGCAACGTTGTCCTGTAGGCATCAACACCGGCGAGCTGGTGAAAAAGCTGCGCGGCCGTCAAGCCACGCATACGAAAACCGCCAACTTGATCGAAGGAAATTTCGCCACCACCCTGCAAGGTGCGCGTTTCACCCTGCATGTGGCCAACGGTGCGCGAATGTTGTTGGGGGCACCGCGTCTGGCGAAGCTTTCAGCGACCCTGACGCGGCTCTCCAAAGGTCAGGTGCCGCTGTGGACCAACGCGATGCCGCAGCCGGAAAAAGCCATTCGCTTCAGCCCGGCCGTGTCTGACGAACGCCCGCGTGTTGTGTATCTGGCGGCCTGCGTCTCGCGAGTAATGGGGCCGGCAGCGGGCGACAAAGAGCAGATGTCGTTGTACGACAAAACCCGTGGCCTGTTGGAAAAGGCCGGTTATCAGGTGGTGTTCCCGGACAATCTGGACAACCTCTGCTGCGGCCAGCCCTTCGCGTCCAAAGGCTATGCCGAGCAGGCTGAACACAAGCGTCAGGAGCTGATCAGTGCATTGCTCCAGGCCAGTCGCGGCGGGCTCGACCCGATCTATTGCGACACCAGCCCCTGCACGTTGCGGCTGGTGCAGGATGTGGGAAATGTTCGCCTGGATCTGTATGACCCTGTGCGATTCATCCGTACGCATCTGATGGACCGGCTCGAGTTCACCCCGCAGGAAGCACCGATTGCCGTTCACGTGACCTGCAGCACTCAGCACCTTGGGGAAAGCCAGGCGCTGATCGACCTGGCGCGCAAATGCAGCAAGAACGTTGTGATCCCGGAAGGCATTCACTGCTGTGGTTTCGCCGGCGACAAGGGTTTCACCACGCCGGAGCTCAACAGCCACTCACTGCGAACGCTCAAGGATGCGGTGCAACAATGCAGCGAAGGGATTTCCACCAGCCGCACCTGTGAGATCGGTCTGACGCAACACGGTGAAATCGACTACCACGGTCTGGTGTATCTGGTGGACCGGGTAACCCGGGCCAAAGCCCCCGCAACCGCCCTCTGAAGAAAAATAGAACCCTTGCGAGCGACCGCAGTCCACAGAACAGGCCCCGAACAATCGGGGCTTGTCCTCCATTCGGTTGCCCGTCCTGACGGCCAGCGAAGTCTGGATCCCTCAGTTCAAGGAGATTCATATGAAACGTTCTGTACTGTTAGGTCTGTTCGTTACTGCCTCGATGATGGCGTCTGCTTCGTTCGCCGCCGACAAGCCCGCCGATCTGTGTGATGCCAATCTGCAAACCATCAACAACGCCAAGGCCCAGGCAATGGCCTCACCCGACCTGAATCAACGGGTAGAAGCCAGTGTGCAAAAGGCCCAGGCACTCAAGGCCCAGGGCAAGATCGACGAATGCGTGGCCGAAACCCAGCAAACCATTCTGGAAATCCGCAAAACCAGCGGAACCAACAACTGATCGAAGCTCAGGCCAACCTTCGGGTTGGCCTTGTGAGCCGTTTGGCGTACACTGCGCAGGCTTGTTGCTCACAAGATACACAGAGCACCAGGCTCGGGGCCGTTTAGGATTCGACGCCGGTTGCGAAACTCTAGGTGCATGCCGACTTGGTAACAGAAGTCGTAAATCCACTGTTGCAACTACTTATAGTTGCCAATGACGACCAATACGGTGCTGCTCTCGCTGCTTAATTGCAGCTGACATGCACTCCTGGTACCTTCGGGTCCAGCAATCATCAGGGGATGTCTGTAAACCCAAAATGATTGTCATATAGAACAGAATCGCCGTGCAGTACGTTGTGGACGAAGCGGCTAAAACTTACACAACTCGCCCAAAGCACCCTGCCCGTCGGGTCGCTGAGGGTTAACTTAATAGACACGGCTACGCATGTAGTACCGACAGCGGAGTACTGGCGGACGGGGGTTCAAATCCCCCCGGCTCCACCATTTCATCATCTAAAGACGTCCACGGACGTCTTTTTTTGTGCCTGTAATTCAGTAAATACGCGGCCTCCAGCGCTTTTGCGGTCTTCTGAGATTTTTTGAGTTCCAGCCATTCGGGTATTCCAAACGGTATTCCAGCCCATCCGGTGCTAATCTTTGGAATACCGAATCAGTGCCTGAGGAAAATCTCATGCCTGCTCAAACGCTCCGCCTCTCCGATCGACAGCTCAAGGGAGTCAAACCCGCGTCCAAGGATTACGTCCTCACCGACGGTGACGGTTTGCAGCTCCGTGTGCGCAGCAACGGCTCTCTGCTGTGGAATTTCAATTACCGTGAACCGGTGACCAAGAACCGCATCAACATGGGCTTGGGCACCTACCCAGAGCTCTCGCTGGCGAACGCCCGAAAGATCGCGGTCGAAGCACGCGAGCTGCTCGCCCAAGGCATCGATCCGAAGGTGCAGCGCGATACGCTGAATGAGGCCAAGCGCGCAGAAACGGAACACACCTTCGAGAACGTGGCCACCGCCTGGTTCGAGCTGAAGAAAGACTCGGTCACGCCGGCCTACGCCGAGGACATTTGGCGCTCGCTCACGCTGCATGTATTTCCAGACCTGAAAACAACGCCGCTTTCAAAAATCAGCGCACCAATGGTCATCGAACTGCTTCGACCAATCGAGGCCAAAGGCAGCCTCGAGACAGTGAAGCGATTGAGCCAACGGCTCAACGAGATCATGACCTATGGGGTCAATTCAGGACTGATCTTTGCGAACCCCCTCAGTGGCATTCGCGCAGTCTTCAAGAAACCCAAGAAACAGAACATGGCCGCGCTACGACCCGATGAGCTTTCCGAGCTCATGATCGAAATCGCAAACGCCAGCATCAAGCGGATCACCCGCTGCCTGATCGAATGGCAACTGCACACCATGACCCGCCCTGCCGAAGCGGCTACCACCCGATGGGCAGACATCGACTTCGACAAACGCATCTGGACCATCCCTCCGGAGCGCATGAAAAAGCGTCGTCCGCACACCGTCCCACTGACCGAACAGGCACTCGCGTTACTGGAGACGCTCAAGCTCCACAGCGGCCACAGGGAATACGTGTTCCCGGCAGATAGAAACCCGCGCACCCACGCCAACAGTCAGACCGCCAACATGGCGTTGAAACGCATGGGCTTTCAGGACCGCTTGGTCAGCCACGGCATGCGCTCCATGGCCAGCACTATCTTGAACGAACATGGGTGGGATCCGGAGCTAATCGAAGTCGCGCTGGCGCATGTCGACAAGGACGAAGTCCGAAGCGCTTACAACCGAGCGGACTACATCGAGCGCCGGCGTCCGATGATGGCTTGGTGGAGTGAGCACATCCAGAAAGCGGCCACTGGCAACCTGTCGGCATCTGCGATCAATCAAACCAGGGACCACAACGTCGTGCCGATACGGTGAGCGCTCACCGAACGCCGCAGGTAACCGAAAATGACTCCCAAGATAGAGTGATGGTTGATTTGGCGACAGCGGCGACACTGGCGACAACCCGCGTAATTCCTGGTCTGCAGCATGGCGACAGGTGTGGCGACTGTCGCCATTGCAAGCCTCGATCTTGGGGCTTTCTCGGCCAAGCCCACGCGAGCGGGAAGGCTCCGCATTCCCACTCGCATGGGCTCACATTAAAAACCGACGAACGACCACCCGGCCATGGAAAACCACCGGCCGCCAAGGTCTTCCAGCGCTACCAATGGACGCAAGAGTCACCCCCAAAATACGGTTGACCGCCAGCAGAACGAGCGCTAAACCAGAACCGTTCCAGCGCTGTCCTCGACAGCACCCAGGTAGCCAGAACCTTTGAGGCTACGCCACATCGTGGTGGTTCTCCCCAAGTGCGATTAGCGTCCGGCGGCTCGCACGCTCACAGTGATGTGATGGATGCCTACTTCTACCAGAGTGCCACTGCGGCAGCTCATACCCCTTTATAGCTGCCCTGCAGCAACCTATCCGATTGGCCATTTCCTTGCGCCAACCTGTTGCCCGTCTCTTTGCCCCTAAAGAGACGGGCGCTCCTACCACTGCTGCAGCCCTGCTCACACGGGCCTTTGCGGCTTTCCCCCTCGTGACAATCGGCGTGACAAACACCGAATGCTTACTCGCCACAGCGATGCCGATGATGGTGCCGCAGCCCAAGGAATGGACTGCACCTGACTGACAGTCAGGCATGCCCCAGTCATCGCCTCACTGCCTTCACCTGACTCAGGATCTCGCGGCCGGTCTCGTCAGCCAATGCAGCCTCCACCCGCCCACTTCTTCGGAAGTGCTCAGGAGGCCAGATCATGAGATGCCCAAGCTCCCGGTCGTAAGGAGCCGCCAGTCCCGCGTGAGAGGACAACCCTCACAGGTCGCAGGGGCCTTGATCCCTGATAACACTCAACAACCGTGGCGGGATGAGTGAGGACGAAGTCGATAATCTCAGGAGAATAGCGATGCAACTGTGCGAAGCGTTCGAGCCACCACAACCATTGCTGGAATACCAGCAGGCGCCACTGCCCTACCCCGTCGAAGCACTCGGAGAACTGTTGGGTCCTACGGTCCAACGACTGGCCGAAGTGATCGGCGTGCCCTGCGCCATGGCTGCACAATCGGTGCTGGCCAGCGCTGCTCTGGTGAGCCAGGGTCATGCCAATGTCCAACTCGATGGCCGAACCTATCCATTGTCCCTCTACCTACTGACGGTGGCGTCCTCGGGGGATCGAAAAAGCGCAGTGGACCACCTGGCACTGAAGGCGGCGCGCGACTGGGAGCGGCAGCAGTGGACCTTGTATGCGGAAAAGCTCAAAGCCTATCGCGCCGCTACCAGCATCATGGCCAAACCCAATACCTCAAAGAAACACGCGGAGGCGGAAGGCGGTGAGTTATCCGAACCGGTACCGCCAAGACTGATCATTACCGAGCCCACCATCGAAGCCTTGATCAAAAGCCTGTGCCATGGCTTACCCAGCATGGGTTTATTCAATGATGAAGGTGGCCAATTCTTGGGCAGCAGCACCATGAGCAAAGAGAACTTGCTCAAGGCAATCACCACCTTGTCGTCACTGTGGGATGGCAGCCCCATCGACCGGGCGCGCTCCATGGCCGGAGAAAGCCTGCGTGCCTATGATCGCCGCCTCAGCCTGCATTTGATGCTACAGCCTTACTTGGCCAACCAGCTACTCAAAGACCCGGTGACCAATGGCCAAGGCATCTTGGGCCGATGCCTGATCAGTTGGCCCGAACGTCTGGTCGGCCGGCGCTTGTACAAAGCAGTCGACCTGACGCGAGATACCAAGGTCCAGCGCTACCAAACGCGCATCATCTCCCTGCTGGACAAGCCATTGTCGCTGCACAAAGACGGTTCACTTAACCCCGCCAGGCTGGAACTGACGCCCAGCGCTCGCACTGCCTGGATTGATATTCATGACACCATCGAATGCCAGTCTGGCGAGTTCGGTGAGCTGTCGGGCGTCCAATCCGTCGCAGGAAAAGCGGCGGCTAATGTGCTGCGCATCGCCGGTGTGCTCGCGGTAATTGAAGATGCGAATGTAGTGAGTGAAGCCCATATTCAACGCGCCTCAACACTGATGGATTACTACCTGGCGGAGATCCAACGCCTGACCGAACAAGAGCCAATCAACACTTTACGTGAGGAAGCGGATCGACTGCTTCGCTGGCTGACGCAAAAAGGCTGGACCCAATTCACCATCCGCGATCTCAATCGCAACGGCCCTCGCTTTGCCCGCAAGAGCAGCCATCACACCGCCACACTGCTCGTCGAGCTGATCACGCATAACTGGCTGAACAGTCGCGATGCCAAAACTTTCGAGGTCCGCCATGTTTCGCCTCAATGACGCGGTGCGCCGCTACCAGGCGCAACATCAATCGCAGCCAGATTTGCGGCATGTCGCCGCCTCTGTCGCCACTTTGTCGCCACGTGCCAGGCCAGAAACGACGCGGGTTGTCGCCACTGTCGCCGCTGTCGCCACACCACCAATTGACCCTGCCAACCTCGCTCTGCTGATCGAGCAACTGCGTGAGGAGGGGGCACTGCTGCAGCACCAGGAGAACGCCCTTCTGATCCGCCCGACACACTGGCGACAGATGGACAGGCTCAGCCCTCACTGGAAAGCCCTATTGCTCTTTCTGCAAGGCAACGAAAACGGTGATGATGATGGCTCTGGTCGGTCGGCGTGATGGTCGTAACTTTGGCTATGGCCGCCAGCTGAGCTACGCCGGCCCACAAGCGCTCAAGGATCTGTTTGCCGGCGGCCACTTCGCCACGGTTAAAGCGCATAGCGATCGCTGGCAAGCGTTCGTGCGTTGGTGTCGGTCAGAGGAAGGCCCCGGTTACAACGATGCGCGCCAGATTAATAGGCAGACGCTGCAAGACTACGCCGCTTACCTACGCCAACAGATCCAGCAAGGTGAACTCTGCATCGCGACCGCGCAGAACCGCCTGAGCAGCGTCAACCGTACCCTCACTGCGCTGCGCGGTGATCAGAACGTGAGGATCGCCAGCCCGAGCCAGGCGTTAGGCCAGCAGCGCTCAAACGTACGCACCCGTGCGCCGGATGGCCAAGACCACCAACAGGTGCAGCGAGTACTCGAGGCGCTCGGCGAACAGCAATACAAGCGGGTGGCCGCGATTGTTCTGTTGGCCCGAACAACCGGTATGCGCCTGCGCGAAGCGATCCTGGCTGACCTGCCGCGACTGCAACGCGAAGCCGAACACTTGGGCCGTATCAACATCCAGGACGGCACCAAAGGTGGGCGCTCGGGGGCATCAGCACCGCGATGGGTCATAGCCAATGAAGCGGTGAAGGCGGCGCTGCAGTTTGCTCGTCATGCGGCACCGACCGGCAGCCGCAACTTGCTTGCCCGAAACGAAAGCTACGCCGCGTTCCTGCAACAGACCGTGCTCCCCACCCGCGAAACGCTGCATAAACAAGAGCTGAAGGGTTTTCATGAACTGCGGGCAGCCTACGCCTGCGAGCGTTACGAGCAGCTCAGCGGCCACGCCGCACCGATCAATGGTGGCCACTGCTATCGCATTGACCGCGACCTTGATCAACAGGCGCGCCAACAGATCAGCATGGAGCTCGGGCATAGCCGGATCGATGTAGTTTCCGCCTACATTGGAGGAAGAGCGTGGCCAAGTCCTTCGATATGACGCTGTTCCTGAGCGGCGTACTTCATGGCTCGAATGCCACCCAGCAACGCCACCTACGGCAAGCTCGAATCATGCAAGCGGCCATCCAACAACGATGGCAGCGAGAAAATCCGTGGACCTGGCAACTCAAGCATGTGCGCTGGTTTCTGACTCAGCATCTGAAAGACCATTCCAATGCTACCAAGTATTACTATCGACTCACCGTCATGCTGATCTGGAATCGAATGGGTAAGGTCCAAAACGCAGGAGGTGCCCTTAGGGGAATAGCACTCTTCACCCAAAGCTCACCGCCAAAATAAGGCAGTGATTATGGACTTGAGTGCGCGCAAGGAAAGGCTCTCCGGTCGGCCTAGCGAGATCAGGGGCGAGTCAACGCGGCGCTCCTAGCAGAACCGGTAAAACCTACTACTCGGATAACTACTTCTGCATCAAATCCTGCAGAAACTCCGACTCCGGCTGGACAGCCGAAACATACAGTTGATCGCGGGCACGGGTGCAAGCCACATATAGCAACTGGCGTTCGGTGTTATAGATTTCGGTCAGCTCGACCTCGTCGGCAGCAGTGTCGATGCGCATTTGTGAAGGAATGATTTCATCATCGCAAGCCATCACCGCGACCACGCGAAATTCCATGCCTTTGGCCAAATGCATGGTGGTGATGCTTACAAATCCTTCTTCCGTTGCCATATCCTTGCCAAGCACACGCCCTTGTAGGCCAGCGGCCTTTACCGCTGCCTGTGCGCGTGAGAGTTCGTCTTCAGATCGGACAAAGACGCCAATTTCCTGCGGCAGTACTCCACAGCCGTTGCATTGCTTCAACCATACGCCAACGGCTTGGCTTTCTGCATCTGCATCGATATAGCCGCGAATGGTCGGCTCCGGCCCATTGAACACGGAAATCGTGCCCTTGCGGCTTTCGACGTTGCCGTCTACGTCGGATACCTCGGGGTCGAGCAGGCGGTCAGCCTGCGAGCGAATCTGGTGTGAGGTGCGGTAATTGATATTGAGCGTACGTGAACGGCCACGTACATCCACGCCCACAGATTTCCACGAGAATGGCGTTTGAAAAATGCGTTGGCCAAGGTCGCCGGCGAAGAAGAGTGCGTTAGCGCGGTTGCCGGCAATCGCTGCGAGGAAGCGCAATTGCTGTACGCTGATGTCCTGAGCCTCATCTACCACGATGCAATCAAATACAGGATGTTTGCGCTTGGGCATGACTTCGGCAAGCTTGGCGAACATTTCGGCGGTAGTTATCTTACCGGCTTGTTTCAACTGCTTCTGCACCTGAGCGAACGCTTGCCAATACAAGACGCGCTGCGCTTCAGGCAAGCGGGTCTTTCGGCCCAGCCTTTTAGCGTCCCGGTAAGTCTCCCATTCATCGGCCTGCCAGGTGTCTACTACATCATCCCATTCGGACAGCAGGAACGTAGTACTGGCTTTCAGGCCAGCGACCTGCGCAGCCGCAGCTTTAAGCAGTGAGGAAATTTCATCCCGGCTAGCGAATGCCGGCTTACCGAACTCCGCCGAATATAAGCGAATTCCAATGGCGTCCATCGCGGCCACGTCGATGCGTTCGCCGAGCTTGGGGGTATTCCAGATCAGCCGGTACAAATTGCCTCGTAGCGCATTGGCCAGCGTATCCGAGAAAGTGGAAAGCAGCACGCGCGCGTCCTCATCCTTACGGGCGAGATGAACTGCGCGGTGCAACGCCACCACGGTCTTGCCGGTGCCGGCTGAGCCGGACACGCGCGCCGCACCGTTGTAATTTCGATCGACCAGTTGACGCTGTGCCGGGTGCAGGAACACCGTCCACTTGTCCCACGGGTACTCTAGGGCACGGGCTAGCTCGTCCATATCGGACATGACGCGGAAGCGACGTTGTGCATCCGGATGTTGGAATGGATCAGCTCCCTTATCCGCCACTTCCGGCAATGCTGGTGTGCCACCCGTTGCCAATTCGAGCAGGGCTTCAGCCGCTTCGACGGGCAGATGGTCAGCCAGTTCCAGCAGCGAATCCTCGTCGGTGGCCATCACATCAACAAGCCATTCCTGCGGGACGCCATAGGCTAGTAATTTAGCCTCGCTGTATTTTGCGAACAGTTTCGGCTTATTAGGCTTTGCCGGCGTATTGTCCACTGTGTACTTAGGAACGAAAATTTCTTCGACACGCTCACGGATTTCGACAAGCTGTGCCGCGCCGGTAGTCGGATGTACTTCAAGCTTGCGTCGCTCGGCCCATTGATAGGCCCTGTCGTGGTGGTCGACGTAGCACAGCAGCAGGCTGCCCGTTGTCTTATGAACGATCACGCGTATGTCGCGACTGACTCGCACCGACCAAAAATTCGGGTCTTTAGCTCTTTCAAGTTTGTGAAAGCTCATGCCGTTGCCGCTCGGATCAACCTGCAAATCGAACGCGGTGGTCTTGGCTGCCTTCTGCTCATCGCCGGTCAAGCGGGCGAGGCTGGTGGTAAACGTATCAGCGATGCGGAATTCCATCAGTTCACCTTAAATACCTTCATCACCTCATCGCCGAGGTGATTGATGACTTTCACCGCAAACCGGCCGTTGCTCGGTTTCGGGAAAGGGCGCGATGTGTCGGAGTTGAGTGTCGCCCAAGCGTCGCGATCGATTTCAGCCTTGAGAGTAGTTTTCAGGGCCTTATATGGGTCGTTCGCTCCTAGGAAGTAAGCATGGCGCACGAAGAAGGACTCCTCGTTATAGTCGGTGTCCAGGAACCAGCAGGCGATGCCGTCCGCACCGTCGCTTCTTACTTCACCGGTGCTGGGGTGAAACACATCCACTCCGTTAATGCGCACCACCAGTTGCTCGTCGGCAGGGACCTCGATAACGTCGCGCTTGCCATCGTATGAGCGGATGCTGCGGCCTTGCGTGTCCAGCACGTCCACATCCGGCTCGCCGAAGACCACGAACAGGTTGCCCTTGCCGGTGTTTTTCAGGTCTTCGGCCATGTGAAGGTCGGCGTTCATGCGCGCTTTAAGCACGTTGATGCGGCCCAGTTTGCTGAATTCGCTAGCGGGTGCGTCGTAGTTGAAAGCGCAGGCGATGAGTACGTCAAAGTTGGCATCACCTGCTTCGCGTGCAGCATCCACGAGATCCGCTCGACTAATGGTGCCGAATTCTGGGCCTACCAAGATGCCCGCACGCTTCACGTGCCCATTTTCCAGGTAGTGGCCTTCGGCGCAGACCAGTTCCCCTGGCCACGGCTTCAATGAGGTGAATTCGATTTTGTCGGCTTTGTGCGCCTGCTGCACACCGGCAGAACGCAGGTTAGACAGGATCAGACTGGCGAAGTCCTGGCCGTATTCGGCTTGGGTTTCGGCCACATGGTCAATCAGGTTGTCTTCCTCGTCCACACCCAGCACGCGGTGCGGCGACAGCGACTCAACGGTGAACGGGCCGGCCACGCGTACACGCTTTTTGTCCGCGTACGGTTTGTCATAGAGAAACTCGGAATCGGCTTTGGCGTCGATTGACGCGTCGATTTCCTTTTGCCGGGCAATACGTTGCTGCCACCAGTCGCCGTGCAGTTTCTTCGCCGCGTCGCTCCATTTTGCACCGATCTCGCGCGGGATTTCCCATTCCTGCCATTGTTTGCCGAGCGCCTTGTTTAAGGCTACGCGCAATGGTTCCAGCACTTGCTGGAATTTGTCCCATATGACCTCGATCTCGGCGTTGTTGGCAATCGACTTCAAAGTAATGCGCGACACTCGCTCATACACGAAGCCATGCACAATGTTGCCGTAGGTGGAGTGCGAACTAGGTATGCCTCTTATAATTTCGGCTTCCTTCCGTTGGCCTTCCGGAGAATCGGCCAACAGGTAGAACGGGTACCGCGCGCCCATGATGCGGGCTCTTGCCAATGCCAGTGCTACTCTCGAGGTGTCGACGGTGATCCAGCGGCGCCCCCATTGTTCAGCGACATATGCCGTTGTGCCGGAGCCGCAGGTCGGGTCGAGCACAAGATCACCGGGATCGGAGGCCATCAACAAACATCGTTCGACCACGGACGTTGCTGTTTGCACAACGTAAATCAAGCCCGTGCCGATCTGTAGCGATTCCCAACGATCTGCAATAGGCAAGACCGAGAAATCATTGAGGTAGCGCTTGTAGCGTAGGGTTGAAGCGCCTGCAACAACACGCCCTGCTTTCGCAAGAACCCCAAGACCAGCGACTGTAGTTTTCCAGTGGTTCGACGAGCCTGAACGATATGACTTGTCCCGAAACTCAAAAATCTGCTCACTTGAGGCCTGACCAGATGAAATCAGACTTGTTTGTTGAAAAATCCGTCCCGGAGGAATTTCAACTTTTCGCTCCAGTTCATCACGCTTCAACCGACGTTCTTCGCCGTCTTCAAGTTCGATTTGGTCGTAGCGGTCTGAAGAAACATGACCCGCGGTTCGCTGGGTGTAAAGCTGTCGATATTTGACTTTTTCTTTCGTGCGGGCGTACCAGAGTACAAAGTCCACGGTATTCGCTAGAAGACTTGCTGATTGGCTGCCGGTTTTCTGCACTTGGATCATCGAGATGAAATTGTCTTCCCCAAATACTTCGTCAAGCAAGGCACGCACGCGATGCACATTCTCATCACCGATCTGCAAGAAAATCGAGCCAGATTCTGTCAGTAAATCCCGGGCCACTATCATTCGGTCACGCAAGTACGTCAGATAGGAATGTATGCCGTCGCGCCAGGTATCCCGGAACGCCTTGACCTGCTCCGGCTCGCGGGTGATGTGCCCAGCGTTGCCGTCTTTTACATCGCGGCTGGTGGTTGACCACTGGAAATTGCTATTAAATTTGATCCCATAGGGCGGATCGAAATAGATGCACTGCACCTTGCCGCGCAGCCCCTCGCGCTCGGCTAGACTCGCCATCACCTGAAGGCTGTCTCCCAAGATCATCCGGTTCTGCCAATGGCCTTCGTGCTGGTAGAACTCCGTACGATCCGCGCCTTCGGGCAAACCATTGAAGTCGCCGAACAAATCCAGCATGCCGGCTTGTGGCTCAGCAGCTTCGCGACGTCCCTCCGTCTGGCGACGTAGATCGTCGATCAGCAGCTTGGGCTTGACCTTTTCTTGGATGTAAAGCGGCGGCGCATTGACGACCAGATCTGACCAGTCCTGTTGATCCTTGCCGCGCCAAATTAGTTGCGGGTCGAGGTCGCGGTTGCGCTGGGCCTTTTCGTCGTCCACTCCGTTGTCGCCGCGCGGATACCTCACCTTTATGGGTGCCTGCTCGTGGTGTTGCATCACCGACTGATGCTCCACGGTTGGGATGTTCTTGCGCTTAGCCTCAGTGTGCGTGAGCTGTTCAACACTCTTGCCGGGCTGCTGCGTTCTCTTGGTCGCCATCTCAGTGTTCCTTGTTTCCCGCCGCAGGCGCAGCCGTTTCAATCATTTGGTTAAACTTCGCCTCGACTTCCTTGGCAAAATCTTCCTGCATTTCGTACACGTCGCCGAATTCTGCAAAGGCCCAGCGGCCGTGATTGCCGAGATGGTTCACGCCGGGGATCCAATAGGTATCCATCGTGGATTTCTTTATCTTCGCGTCCTCACGCCGGTAGCCCTTGATCTCAACGATCAAATTCAGTGGATCGCTCTTACCGCGACCGTCATCCACTTGCACAATAAAGTCCGGGATATAAATGCGGTTGGACGAGCCGAAGCGGTAAGGCACTTCTAGGCCGAGGTTGTGGTTTTTGGTATAGGCCAGCACCTTGGGATGGGATTCAGCAATACGGCAGAACTCAGCCTCCCAGCCACTATCCAAAATCACCCAGTTGACTTGGTTCTTTGGCTGGTTTTCCACCCCAACGGTCTCCCAGCGTTCGATGCCAGGGCGCGAGGTGTTGAAGCGAACGTGCGCGCTGCTACCAGCCGGGTTGAACGGGTCGAGAATAGCCTTAACCTGCCGCCCTTTTTTCAGTTCTTTCGCCGTAATGCCCTTTGTGATGTATTGGCAGGCTCTGTCCGCCAGCTCGCGGTACATCAATTGCGCCGGGCAGGTGCCTCCCTTGCATTCTAGGCACTCGTCCAGCCACTGGCGCACAATGCGCTTAAGTTGGCCAAACAAAGCAATCGGTGCATCTTGGCCCTGGTCACGCCAATGCTGGAACAGCAAATGCTTGGTCAGCTCCATCAGTAGAGTGGACTGGCGCACGTCTTCCAGATGCTTAATATCCAGTTCCACCGTTTCGCCGATGATGCCAGCGTTGTGGGTTTTGGTCGCACCGACGTCCTCCGGCGTTAGGGTAAGGTGATGGTCTACATCGAATTCGGCTTCGAGTTGCTCTTCCGGTAATTCAACGCGATAGCCCTGCACGCGCGGGAACCTGATTTCCAGATGGTCGCGCTCCGGTCGCAGCGCATTGACCATGACGGTTTCACGCGGCATGGACGGAGTGACCACAACCGGCTTGGCTGTGAAGTCGAAGGGAATGCCGAATACGTCGGCATATTCCACGTCGAACAGGCCCGTGTTTTCATTCAATTCGTAGTTTTGACGCCGTAGGGCACGACCGATCACCTGTTCGCACAGTAACTGCGTACCAAACGCACGCACACCAAGAATGTGGGTAACTGTATTGGCGTCCCAACCTTCGGTGAGCATGGACACCGAAACCACGCAGCGGATTTGTTCGCCCAAGCGGCCCTGCTTGCCAACGGTGTTCATCACCTCTCGTAGCAGTTCGCTGTCACTCAGGTTCTCTGCCTGGCGGCGGTCGCCGGTGCGTTCGATGATCTCGCGCTTGAAGCGTTCGATCTCGTCTGCGGCCATAGCCCGGAAGTTATCGTCCAGAGCCTCACCAGATTCGAGCTGCTCGCTGTCGATAAGCAGTGTGCTCGGACGCGCGAGCGGCTCGCCATGCTCGTCGAAATTGCGGAACAGCTCCAGTCGCCCCGGCACCGGCGTGATGGACCTATCTTCATTCGTGCGTTCGAAACCAGAGATGTAATCAAACACAAGTTTGGAAGTGGCGGTGTTGTTGCACACCACGATGAAGCACGGCGGCACTTTGATGCCTGCTTGCTTCCAGGCCTCGTAAGTTTTGAGGTAGTGGCCGTACAATGCCTCCAGTGCGGTTTGCAATTCCACCGGGATAGCCAATGGGTCGAGCAAGGCGTTCTTGCCGCGCCCCTTCTTGGGCATCTTTTTTCCAATGTGCTTCCAAAGTTCGCGGTAGATGGGCATTTCCGCGCCAGGGATGTTGTCGGCCACCGGCACACGCGGTAATTTGACGATGCCACATTCGATCGCATCCATCAGCGAAAAGTCGCTCATCGTCCAAGGAAACAACGTACCTTCCACGTAACCGGAACCGGCCAGGAAGAAAGGCGTGGCTGACAGGTCCATGACCCGCTGCAGGCCCAGCTTTCGGTTCACTGCTTCCAGGCCAGAAATCCACAGTCGTGCGGCTTTATTATTTTCCTCAGCCTCGGCCCTCCTATCTTTATCCAGATCTTCGTCGTCCTCCGCAGCGTGCGGCTTTTCTCTATAGCAATGATGCGCCTCATCGTTGATGACAAGGATGTTCTTCAGTCCCATCAACTCAGGCATGACTCGTTGGAGCATCTGACCCTCGGTTTCAAGCGTGTCCAGCTCGCTGCCGATGCGGCCTTGCAGCAAGCGACGCCCCCCCTTGGACAGCTCCATGCGCTCACGCAGTTTGAAAGAGTGGTAGTTGGTAATGACGATCTTGGCCTTGTCCAGATCCATCAGCATGTCACGTGGCACGATCTCGCGATTGGCGTAATAGCTGTCCGCATCGTTAGGCAGCAGTACGCGAAGGCGATCTTTGATAGTCAGGCCGGGTGCGACCAGCAGGAAACCACGGGTGAATTTCTTGCTCTGCGGATGCCGCACGGCATTGACTGTCTGCCATGCGATAAGCATTGCCATGACCGTAGTCTTGCCAGCACCAGTGGCCAGCTTCAGCGCCAGACGCATTAGGCCGGGATTGGCATCTTTGCTGACCTTTTTCAGGTGATCGAGGTAGCGCTCACCATTCTTGCCGAGCTGCGGGGCTACCTCAGTCAGCCAGATAGCGGTCTCGGCCGCTTCTACCTGGCAAAAGAATGGGCGTACACCGGTGAACTTAAAGTTGCGCCAGTGCTCCAGCAAACGCGCTGTTTCAGGCGTGACACGCCACTGCGATGGTGGCAACCGCCGCCACGCATCGACCTCTCGCCGCACGGCATTAATTAATTCCGAATGACGGTAGCGCTGCCCATCGTCAGCAAGGTTCTCAACTTCATCCAGCGCCAGAGTGGTTTGCTCGCCATGGTGCCGGCGTGGTTTTGGGATAGGACTTATGAAGCTAGAAGTTCGGCGAGACTCCACGATTTCTTGCGTGGGATGCCCTTTGTCGTCGAGTTCCCAATGCAGCGACGGATAGCCATAAGGAGAATTGAGAATAGGCTGCTTGAAAAACTGGTCACTCACTTCTTTAGTCCCTAAAGTTTTAGGCTGTTTCGGGGCGACTCAAAGCACGAGGCCCTATCTTCAGCTACGTCCTTGGCCGGATGGCTTGTTTAAGATCGTCACGCAGCAAAGGGGTGATGTTGTCGATCAAATCCGTGATTATCCCTGAACGCAATGGATTGTGTAGCATTCATTAACCCTAGGGCTTTTTGTCAGACGGGACTTAGCCTGTCAGAGCCAGTGGCTAGGAATCTCAACCTGGAAGTTCTTTGCCACAATGGTGAGAGTGGCAAGGATTTCTGCATGGCGGAGCTCATCAGTTGGTTGCCAGCTTGCTCGATGACTCAGGAGAGCTTTTAGCTCAGCCAGGTTGTACATACCCAAGCGATGAAAGTTGCCCCAGGAAGGTATGCCGAAAAGGTTGTAGATGACCACGGTAGAGTCGCGCTCACTTGCCAGACGCTTCTCGCCTGTGATCTTTTCGGCAGCAGCCTCAGCCTCGTCGCGGTCGTCGTAGGTATTTAGTAATTTCATTGATGCATCAGCAGTGGTGAGTGAGGCCGGATTTTACTCTGTGGGAGCCAATGTATCCTGTGATTTTGGACTGTCCCAACGGTTTTATCGTCAAGGATGCGTCTCGCTGCCTAACGACTGTATCCGCACGTGCGCAAGAAGAATCCATGGTTTTTCTTTCCTATGCCGAGAGCAGCTTTTGAACGTACCACGATATTCTTTGCTGGTAGCTGGTGAGTATTCCAAATGGCATTCCAGACCCAACATAAAATCTTATATTTGATATGAATATCAACCACATGCGAGACCAATTAAAATCCCCCCGGCCCACCAACTATCAACAACAAGGCCCGCCCAGCGCGGGCCTTGCCGCATTTGCCGCTCAGTATCCGGATGATGCCTCCACCAACGTCCTAGGAAATTTCCCGCAACCCGCGTCGAATTCCATGAACTGGTTCAAGATGCTTCCAAACGCTAGTCTTCGCGCTCCGCTGCAACCCGGCAGATGGTTTACCAAAGGAATTCGCCGGGAGCCTGAAACCATGGAGCCTCGTCATGAAAAAAGACACCCGAAGCCTGCCTGATCAAACACCCTCTCACGAAACCGAATCGAAAGAACCGGCTGTGCTAAACCAGCCACAGGAATACGTGAGAAAGCCGCGTCGAACCCTGCCTTTCAACGAGATTTTCTCCGTGCGCACCGACGTGGACACGGCCACTCTGCTGACCCATGCCTGCGAAACTCTGGCGGCGCTGAACATGGTGACGGCCAATATCGCCGATGATTTCACGGGTTCTCAACGCAGCCGGTTGCTGGCGATCCGGCAGCTGTCGATCATGACCGAAATGCTGGTCAATCGCGCCGTGGAGAACCTTGATCCGGTGAATCTGGTGCCTCGTACGACGGCGCCTGTCGTGCACTGAAAACGACTGCTCGTCGATGGCGCAAGTCGTTCATCGACATGAACTTTTCTTCACCCCGGCGGCGGTGATGGCCGTGTACATTGGCCTCGCTCATTCAAGAAACTACGGTTCGCCCGCGCTCCTGCGGGCTTTTTTTTGCTCGGGATTTGGCGGCGAAGCGATACACATACGTGTCCTGAACGCCGTGTTGCTCCGAATGCCGGGCCTGAAGATGAACCCTGATCAACAAGAACCCTGCAGCAGCGGCCAAATGCTGACTGCGCAAATTGGCGGAAGACGTGGTCAGGTAAAACGTGGCATCGGGAAATCGACCCAGCACTTGAGTCAGCGCGGCTCGCAGATACCCCTTACCCGAATGTTCGCTGTTAGCCCAATAACCGACGACGTAACGATTACGCCCCCGCGGTTTCAGGCCGATGCAGCCGATGATCGCCGCCCCGTCGGCAGCAACGATAAAAAACCTGCGCTCGCCGGTTTCGCTGTCGAACTCATCACGGGCCTTGAGCAACGACTCCAGCGCCTGTTCCTCGGTCGTGTGCGCACGGGCCCAGGACAAAAACTCCGAATGCTCCGGATAGCTGACGTTCAGCGCTTGCTGAAACGCAAGGTACAACGCCGGATCCGGGGATCTGACACACAGTGATTCGCCCTCCTCCATTAACGCAAACTCCATCGCATCCTCCTTGAAAACGCCTTCGAGCACGACAAGCCAATACCTGACTGTGCAGCGAACGGCGCAAATTTATAGAACGAGTCAAACCACCCGCGATTTGTGTTTTCCTGCCTGCCGGGCAATTCTGGTGATCAATCCCGAGACCCGGAGCACCCGATGCCGCTGCTGACCCTGCCCTGCCAACGCCTGACGCTCGCGGTACTCGACCCGGATCAAGCGCCGCTGGAAAGCGCGTTCTACCAGCGCAATCAACGCCACCTCGCGCCGTGGTCGCCGATTCGTACCACCGATTACTTTTCCACTGCACAGATCCGCCGACGCCTTGAAATACAGGCCAGCGCCTTCGAAGCCGGGCTGGCGGTGCATATGGCGTTGCTGACCCCGGATGGCGAGCAGATGATCGGCGCCTGCAATTTCAGCGGGATCATCCGCGGTGCGTTTCAGGCGTGTTATCTGGGTTATCACATCGACGAGGCGAATCAGGGCAAGGGCTTGATGCAGGAAGCGCTGGAGGCGGCCATCGCCTATATGTTCGACACCCAGAATCTGCACCGGATCATGGCCAACTACATTCCCGGCAATGAGCGCAGCGCCCGGTTGCTGGAGCGCCTCGGGTTTGAACGTGAAGGTTATGCCAAGGCCTATCTGAATATCGCCGGGCGCTGGCAGGATCATGTGCTGACGGCGCGGGTCAATCCGCGTTTCGAAACGCCGGAGCAACGCTGGTCACGACCGCTGTCCTGACGTTCACAAATTATTAAGGAATGGCCGCGTAAGCTCGGGTTTCCGCTCACTTCCGGTTGCCTGAACCCATGTCGCGTGCCGCCTCTTCCCTGCTTCTGCTTGCCGCCCTGCTGTTCTTTTTCGCCCTCGGCAGCCATCAACTGCAAGGTTCCACCGAGGCCCGGGTTGCGGGCATTGCGATGGAGATGCACCTGGACAACGACTGGGTGACGCCGCGTCTGTTCGGCGAGCCCTTTCTGGAAAAACCGCCCCTGAGCCTGTGGCTGGACGCCGGCGCCATGCGCGTTTTTGGCGTCTCACCTTGGGCGGTGCGATTGGCGTCGGCGGTGGCCGGGTTGCTCAGCGTGATGCTGCTGTACGCAATGTTGCGCCGCTTCGAACGCCCGAAGACCATCGCCTGGACGGCAGGGATTCTGCTGGCGACCATGGCCAGTTACTGGAGCAACGTGCGTGGCGTCGGCGAGGATGCGTTGCTCGCCCTCGGCGTGACCACGGCGCTGTTAGCGTTCTTCCAGGCGCAGCGAGCACCGACTCCAGCCAATTCGTTGCTGTTCGTCGCCGGGATAGCCATCGCCACGCTGAGCAAAGGCGTGCTCGGTCTGGCGATGCCGGGGGTGGTGATTTTCGCTTATCTGCTGGCCGACAATCTGATGGACAGGCGCTTCAAACTGACCGAGTGGTTGCGGCCCGGTTTGTTGACAGCGCTCGGCCTGATCCCGCTGATGATCTGGCTCGCGGTGCTTTATCAGCACGGCGGCGCCCAGGCAGTCAGAGAAGTCTTGCTGACCAACAGCGTAGGACGTTTCAGCGGATCGTTCGTCGAAGCCGGCCACTACGAGCCGTTCTACTACTACCTCGCCAAGCTGCCGCAGGCGTTCTTGCCTTGGAACATTCTGGTCTATCTGGGCCTGTGGCATTTTCGCAAGGAGCTGAAAGCCAACCGTTATCTGCTGTTTTTCAGCCTGTGGATCATCGCGCAGTTCATCCTACTCACCCTGGCCTCAAGCAAACGCACGGTGTACCTGATGTCGATGACACCCGCAGCGGCAGCGATCGCGGCGGAATACGCAAACGTGCTGTTCGACAAGCTGAAGGATCACAAGAACGGTTTTGTCGGACGAATCGCCCGTCATCGTCAGACAGTGGCGGCGGGGATACTGACGGTGGTCATCGCCAGCTACCTTGGCGCCGCGCAATGGGCACTGCCGAACGCCGATAAACACCTGTCGTTCCTGCCGCTGACCGAACACATCCAGTCGCTGCAGGCGAGCGGCAGTCAGGTCGCGTTGTTTCAAGCCAACGAACGGGTCGGCGGCGCCAGCGTGTTCTATACCCAGAGTGTCCTCAAAGGCCTGGACACCGATGCACAGCTTCAGGATTTCCTCAGCGCCTCACCATCGAACATCGCCGTGATCTCGGGAGACAGCGAACCCGCCGCCCCGCTGAAAGTCCACAAGACCATGATGGTCGGGCGCCAGGCGTATTACTTCGTGGGCTATTGAGCCACGACAGCACAAACGAAAAACCCGCCGGCGATGGCGGGTTTCTCATTTCAACGGCGACGCGTCAGAGAGAAACCTCAGGCTGTGCGCCGAACACCTTCCGCTCACGCTTGCTCAACACCGGCAATTCCAGGCGAGCCCGCCCGTAGAACGCCAGCGCCGTCAGCAAACACGCCAGCCACACGAAGATGCCGGCCCAGAACGTGTGAGACATGTAGTGCCAGCCCTGTAGGACTCGCGTGGTGCCGTAGACAAAACCGAGCAGCAGCGAGCCCCACAGCAACGCGCTGGAGAAGCGCCATTGATAACGACGCGCCACGAAATACAGCGCCAGCATGGTGAAGCCACCGGAAGCATGGCCACCCGGCCAGCAACGCCCTTCACCCGCTTCGTGGAACAGCTGGAAATTGTTGTACCACTCGATGTGCGGCATCTTTCCGCCGTACAGCGTGGTCTCGATCGGGCAGTAAACGCTGGTGTGCGCCTTGAGGAAATGGATCACCCCGGTGCAGACCGCAAAAGCCACCACCACAAACAGAAAGTCCCTACGGTGATCGGCGGCAAAACGCAGCACCGGCGCGACTTTGCAGCGCTCGAGAAAACCGCCCAGACGCGGATGTTTTTGCGGTTTCACCAGCGGCCAGACCAACGACAGCATGGCGCCGATCAAGGCAATTTCCGCCGTCCAGTTCGGAATGATCCGCGCCCACTTGTGGGTCAGTTTTTCGAAGAAGTGGATCTTGTCGAGCGGGAACGTCTGGCTTAGTGGATCGAACAGCAGATTGCTAAAGGCGATGTCGATACGGGTCATGTCGAACATCAGGAACACCAGCGCGGCACACAGCAGCGGGATGCCGAAGTTGTAAGCATAAAAGCGGGATTTCATTGGGTGGTCACCGTGCGCCAGTCGGAGGCTTCAATGAAGCCGAGCATCTGTGGGGCCGCCGGGCTGGCGGCGGAAACAAACAGCGATGCGCCGTACCCGAGGGTCGAGGCCGGCACCTTGAGGTCTTTTTCCAGCTGCGCCATGCATTCGCTGTGGGTCACCAGAATCAGGTTGCGTCCCGGGACTTTGTGCGCGAGCGCGTCCTGCAGCATCCGGCCCTTGCAACTGATCAACCAGTCTTCACCGGTCGCTGCCTTGTTGAACATGTAGCCGGCGGTCTGCACGGTGCGCATCATCGGGCTGTTGTAAACATCGGCCTTGTCCAGGCCCAACTGCTCGAACTGCGCGCCGACGCTCACCGCGACACTGCGCGAGCGATCGGTGATGCCATCGTGGCCGCTCAGGCACGGGGCTTTCGAGTGGTCGCAGCGCTCGACATGGCGTACCAGCACGATCATCTCGCCCTTGTCCCAGCCGTCCTTCAGCGCCTGTGCCCCGGCCACATTGCCGTGGGCAAGGTCAGGCACCGCCGCCGGGGCGAGCAGCCAGAGGGTCAGCGGAATCACCAGCGCCGACGCCGCCAAGACCACCCAGGTGTTTCGAAAACGGGCCAGACCGCTCAGATCAATCGAGCGCTTGACGCCGAACAGACTCAGTCTCAATTCCACAAAAAGCCGCCATCACTTGTCATTCGATGCGGCGAGGGTAGAGAGGACGCTGTGGGCAGGCAGTGAAACCTATGTGAAAAAAATCTTCGGATCCATTGTTACAAATTCCGTAGGACAAAATCCTTTCAGCTATCGGATTTGCGGCCGATACAGTCCTGCTAACACCCTTGCTGGCTCAAAAAAACAACAATCTTCCAGCCTGACCGACGATCAAGACGCACAACGTTTTCTGGAGGATTTGTGATGAATAGCTGGTTCGGCAACATCAGCGTTAACCTGAAACTGGGGCTCGGATTCGGCCTCGTCCTGGCCCTGACCTGCATCCTGGCGCTCACTGGCTGGACCAGTCTGGGCGGCCTGATTGACCGCAGCAACTGGATGAGCGACATCACCCAGCTCAACGCTGGCCTGACCAAACTGCGCGTGGTGCGCCTGCAATACATGCTGACCAACGGCGACGAAACCGCCGCGCAGAACGTGCAGACCACCCTCGACGGGTTCGCCGCCCAGCAGCAGAAGCTGATCAGCAGCTTCAAGAGCCCGGAAAACGTCAAGCTGCTCAAGGAGCAGGCTGCGACCATCGCCGAGTACCAGACTTCGCTCAACAAGATGCGTAACGCCTACCGCACCGGCAACACGGCGCGCGACTCGATGGCCACCAGTGCCGCGACGGCTTACGGCCTTATCGAAGCGCTGAGCAACCGCGTCCAGCAAATGCCGCTGAGCGATGAGCGTTTCGAGCAGTTCCAGGCCGTCACCGCCGCCAAGGAAGCGTTCATCCTGGCGCGCTACGAAGTGCGCGGCTACACCGCCACCGCCAACGCCGAGACCGAGCAGAAAGCCGTCGGCCAACTGGACGTGGCCATTGCCAGCCTCAAGCCACTGAACGTGCATTTCGCCAGTTCGCAGCAGGACGCCCTGCGTCAGCTGGAAACCGCGCTGACCAACTACCGCAGCGCCTTGCAGGCCTTCAAGAACGCCAACACCGATGCGGTGCAGGCGCGCAAGGAAATGACCGATCAGGGCGCGACCATCGTGACCCTGAGCGAGCAGCTGTATCAGATCCAGCTCGACCGTCGTGACATCGAAAGCGCCCAGGCCCGCACCCTGCAACTGATCAGCACCCTGCTGGCCTTGCTGGTGGGTGTCATCGCCGCGTTCATCATCACCCGTCAGATCACCCGTCCGCTGCAGGAAACCATGGCCGTGGTCGACCGCATCGCCAGCGGCGACCTGAGCCACAACGTGATCGTCACCCGCCGCGACGAACTCGGCGTGCTGCAACAAGGCATCGCGCGCATGGGCGTGACCCTGCGTGACCTGATCAGCGGCATCCGCGACGGCGTGACCCAGATCGCCAGCGCCGCCGAAGAACTGTCGGCCGTGACCGAGCAGACCAGCGCCGGCGTGAACAGCCAGAAGGTCGAGACCGATCAGGTGGCTACCGCGATGCACGAGATGACCGCCACCGTGCAGGAAGTCGCGCGCAACGCCGAAGAAGCCTCGCAAGCCGCAGCCGCCGCTGACGGCGAAGCCCGCGAAGGCGACAAAGTGGTGAACGAAGCCATCGCCCAGATCGAGCGTCTGGCCAGCGAAGTGGTGCGTTCCACCGAAGCCATGAGCGTGCTGCAACAGGAAAGCGACAAGATCGGCAGCGTCATGGACGTGATCAAGGCCGTCGCCGAACAGACCAACCTGCTGGCCCTCAACGCCGCCATCGAAGCTGCCCGTGCCGGTGAAGCCGGTCGCGGTTTTGCCGTGGTCGCCGACGAAGTCCGTGGCCTGGCCCAGCGCACGCAGAAATCCACCGAGGAAATCGAAGGCCTGGTGGCCGGTCTGCAGAACGGCACTCAGCAAGTATCGGCCGTGATGAACAACAGCCGCGCCCTGACCGACAGCAGCGTCGCCCTGACCCGCAAGGCCGGCGACTCCCTGGAAAACATCACCCGCACGGTGTCGAACATCCAGTCGATGAACCAGCAGATCGCCGCAGCCGCCGAACAGCAAAGCGCCGTGGCCGAAGAAATCAGCCGGAGCATCATCAACGTCCGCGACGTTTCGGAACAGACGGCGGCGGCGAGTGATGAGACCGCCAAGTCCAGTGTTGAACTGGCGCGGTTGGGTGGGCAGTTGCAGCAGATGGTGAGCCATTTCCGCGTGTAAACCCTGCACACGAAAGCCGATGTACAAAGAAGGGCAGCTGAAAAGCTGCCCTTCTTTTTTGTCCTGAAATGGCCATCTTCAGGAAGTGGATGACGAGTTCTGAAACGTAATTACACGCGGTTGGCGATGGGTGTTTAAGGACACGCGGTGATACGTCCCGAAGCCCACAAAACCTTGCGCCGTTGCCTACGGCTACGCCAGAATCCGCCGGCTTGTGCGCCTTGGGCTGGCTGCGTAATTTGATTGCGTCACTGATTTCCAGTGATCGAGCTTAGCGGCTCGGTTGTATCCTCGGTTGTACAAGTACGATCCAGTCAGGCACTCGCCTGCACTTGATGGTGGCTGTGCGCATGGCATCTTCGGATGCACCGGGTTTGGATGCTTACCGGTCCGCTAACTTGCGCACAGCTGCCTCCCTTTTGCTTAGCGGCGAAATGGATGCAGCCTCATAAAAGGTAAACATCCATGTTCAAGGTAACGCCAAACCCACCGCTCACCGAACCCACAATCATCCCGGATCCGGCATCCCCCTACGAATGCCCCGGCTCGAAACGTTTCAACGACGCCGCCGAACGCGCCCTCGATTATCACCTGGGCCCACTCAGCGCCCACATCATGGCCGCGCCCTACAAACCCAACACCCTCTATCAGGCTCACCCCGAAGCCGACACCGAATCCCTGCTGGTAGACGCCAGCGAATCCCTCGGCTCCGCCACCGTCATGCTCAACAATCATGTGGCGCTGGTCGAGGGCAGCCACCGCAAGACCCTGCAAGGCATCGCCCAAATCGTGATGATCGCTGAAATGGCCGTTAACCGTGCGCTGGACAAGGTCGTGCCGACTGATTGATGCGGGAGGTGGCGAGTGCGGTGCACTCGCCATTTTTTTGCACCCTGTAAAAAGCCCGCCGCCACACAAGTCTTGGTGTGGCGGCGGGCTTTTTGTGAGCGGTGTTTATCAGCCGCTGAGGTTTTCTGAACGTGATGGCAGATCGAGCTCGACGCCACCCATGGCGCCGAATCGATTGCGTATCCGAGTGCCTAACCCACCAGCTCGATCAACCGTAGCCAACGCGTTCTCCAGAATTTTCCGCGCCTCGTCTTCCAAGGAATGGCCGTTTTGGGCGGCAGCGATACGCAGTTGCTCTGTCATCTCCGACGGAGAGGGATAAGGAATAAAAACGGTTTCAGTCTCGTACTCATACACACGATCAGCCACCAACTCTGCAAATCGTGCCGCTGCGTGATCTTCACTGTCAGCATGCGAGTAGAGCTCATCAATCAGCGCCATTCGCCCTTGCAAGTCAGCATCGCTCTTTATCGAGTCATGACAGGCAGATAACAGTTGTTGAACATTTTCTACCTGACCGCCGAGCTCACCAATCATCTGTGCGATATCAGCTCTGGAGGCATTGGGTTCCGTTGAATCGGGCATATTGCGCTGCATGCTTTCGCCTTCATTCTTATTCGAGGGCGAAATCTATCTCGGATGCTGTTCTGGGTTCAGCAGCTACTTCGTCACACTTTATTGCGCAGTTAACCGATGACTGAATCATCGGCGCGCTGGCACCGCCAACAGCCACTCCCTCCCCCGTCCACTCTCGAAAGGGTGAGGGAGAAAGGGAGCTGATTCCCGTCGCTTACCGCGTCCCCCGCTGCCGCAACGCCGACGGCATGAAATACGAATCCTCCGGCACCGGTTGCGAGAAGTCGACGGTGGACGCCTCTTCGTTATCCAGGTTCTGCACGTAGTAACGCCGCGCCTGCAAGTCGTGGAATACGTCCAGTGCGCTCCAGGTGGTGGGCAGGTCGTAGAAGTTTTTCAGGTAGGCCATCGACACGCGCCACAGCTCCCCTCGCCCGTCGTATTGATCCACGAGTGCGGCGCCCCAGCTGTCTTCGTCGAGGAACAGCACGCGTTTGGAATAGATATGCCGCGACCCCGGTTTGAGGGTGCCTTCGACCACCCAGACCCGGTGCAATTCGTAGCGGGTGTATTGCGGGTTGAGGTGGCCGGGGGTGAGCAGTTGGGCGTATTTGACGTCGGGGCTGCCGACTTTGTAGTTGTTGTAGGGAATGTAGATTTCCTGTTTGCCCTTGAGCTTCCAGTCGAAGCGGTCCGGTGAGCCGTTGAACAGGTCGGTGTCGTCTGCGGTGCGCAGGCCATCGGATGAGGCAATCGGCGTGTCGTAGGCGAGGTTCGGTGCGCGGCGGACGCGGCGTTGGCCGGCGTCGTAGATCCAGGCCTGGCGGGCGTCCTTGAGCTGGTCCAGTGTCTCGTGCACCAGCGCGGCACCACCGGCGAGGCGCGCCGGGCTTTTCACGAAGGCGAGGTAGTAGAACAGGATGTTTTTCAGGTCAGCGAACTGGCCGCCCGGGCGGTAGTAGTTGAAGAAGCCTTCCTGTTGCGAGGTCACCAGCGCGAAGCTGCCGTTGCGCTGCACCGGTGCTTCGGAGGCGCGACGAACCACGTAGATGCCGCGATAGCGAGTGATGTGATTCCACAGCACTTCGACCCCATCCTTGGGCACCGGAAACGGCACGCCGCCATAGGCATCGGCGAACCCGCTGCCGCCCTCCAGCAGTTTGGCCGAGGTCGCATTTTTCAGGGTGTTGTCATACAGCCACTGCGGCGCCGAACCGGATCGGCGCGAGGGGTAGACCGGCATCTGGAAGGTGTCGGGGTAGCTGTTGAACAGGGCGATCTGACCCGGCGTGAGATGCGCCTTGTACTGGTCGAGATTGGCCTTGGTGATGGTGAACAGCGGCTTGTCCGCCGCGTACGGATCGGGGTGATGCTGGCCGGGTTTGTAGCCGGCCGGCGCTTGGGTGATGCCGCCGGTCCAGGCCGGGATTGTGCCGGCAGCATTGCCGGCGCGCTCGGCGCCCATGGGGGTGAGCGAGGTTTTCAGCTGTTCGGCTTGCTGGGGCGAGATGGCGGCCAGCGTGCTGGCGGCGGTGAGGCTCAAGAGCAACGCCAGTGTGGTCTTGGTCAGTCGTGATGCAGGAAACATGTTCGTTCTCCGAAAATAAAACCAGGTCTGCATAGCCAGCAAATCCCCTGTGGGAGCCAGCCTGCTGGCGATGGCGGTGAGTCAGGCAACACAACGTCTGGATGTGCCGTCCTCATCGCGAGCAGGCTCGCTCCCACAGGGGGGCACCGGTGTTCTGGATATCAAAGGAAATACTTGAGGTTGAAACCGACGTTGTCGCGGTCGCGAATGCCGTTGTTCTGCCCACCGCCGTAGAACTCGGTGTACTGCAACTCGGCTTCGAGCCTGTTCTGGTAGTTGGCCTTGATCCCCAGCGTGTAGGCCTTGCGGCCCTCGATGGTGTTGCCGGCCTGGTAGCTGTTGCCTCTGAAGTCGTCCTTGTAGACGACGTAAGGCGAGACGTTGACCCCAGCGTACACGTCGTTCCAGGTGCCGTTGAACATCACCGTGTAGCTGTAGGAATCGCGGTTGACCTGATCGTCGCGATCGCCGCCGGACACGTACGAGGTGTTACCGGTGCCGGCGTAGTAACGGTTGCTGCCGTCGTAAGCGGTGTATTGCAGACTGCTGCCGCGCAAGTGCTCGGAGGCCAGTTCGAAGATGCCGAACATCGAGTCGAACGACAGGGTCGGGCCGAAGTTGTAGATGCTGCCCAGCGAAGTGTTGAACGCTTCCACCCGCTCGGCGTTGTTGATCTGGCTGTCGAGGGTGACCATTTGCCCGCCGACGTTGATGGTCTTGCCGGACACCGCTGCGGCAGCGCCGTTGGCCAGATCGCCGATCAAATCGTTGGTGGCCGCGACGCCGATGGGCAGGTTCGGTCGGTAGGCCACTTCACCGAACACCGAAGCCTCGCCCAGCGTGGTGTTGAAGCTGAAACCGTACATGCGGATGTCTTCGGCATAACGCCGATGGGCCTGGATGTTGCCCATCACATCGGCAGTCGCCAGCCCGTTGGCGAGGGCCCCGGCCTGACTGCCGGCAACGCTGGAGAGCATGTTGGTCAGGGCATTCATGTCGATGCCGTTGTAACCGCCCAGGTCGGCAGCGATGGTCGGCTCCTTGGCGTGGTAATTGACCATGTACAGGCCGAACTCGGTGCTGTTGAGTTCTTCGGCGATGTAGCGGAAGGCGAAGCCGAACTGGCCGTCATTGCGCGCGTTGTAGTCCTTGCCGATCGACGCCACTTTCAGTGTGTTGCCATAGGCCGGAGTCACGCCGTTGGCGTACAGGCCGGTGGACTTCAGCGCCGGGCCGAGCAACGGATTGTTGCCCAGCGCGCTGTACAGACCGATGACATTGCCGAACCCCGGCACCGGCGTGTCGAGCGCGGTGCCGCTGAAGTTGTTGTAAGCGGTGTTGCCACCATCGGCGAACAGGTCGGTCTGCGAGTAGAAGGTGCCGACCGGATCGATGCGGGTTTCCTTCCAGTTGGTCTGGTAGAAACTCTCCATCGTCAGGTTGTCGCTCAGGCCGATGTTGAAACTGACCGCCTCCACCGGCATCAGCACTTCCTTGACCTCGGCACCGGGCAAGCGATATTTCGCGGCGTCCACCGGGTTGGTGGTGTTGACCCCGCCGCGATAGAAAATCCCCTCGCCCCAGTTGAACACCTGACGCCCCACTCGCGCGGTGACCGGCATTGATGCGACGTCCCAGGTGCCATGAACGTAGGCGTCGAGCATCTCGATCCGGCTGCCAGCGATGTCGCGGGTCTGGCCGGTGAAACGGTCGTCCTGGGGATAACTCTGGCTCGGTTGCGAAGGGCTGTTGTTGTGGTAGTAGTCGTTGCGCTTGTCCATCAATTGGGTGTCGTAGAACGCGGTGCCGCGCAGGAACATCCCGTAGTTCTGGTAATTGGCTTCCAGCTCCGAAGTGATCTTGTACACCTCGGAAACCAGCCCGGTATCGAAGTTGCGATTGCCGTCGTTGGTGTTGACGTCATCGTTGGTCTTGTCCCGGCCCTGGACCCGCCACAAGCGGCCATAGGACAAGGTCGTGTCGAGCGAGCCGGTGACCTGATTGTCCAGCACGCTGAACTCGGCGGCCTGCACCGCGTCGACTGCGTAGAGTTGCAGCAGCCCTGCCAAACCGACACCGGGGAGCGCTACGCCAGACAGGCGCAATCGAGTGTTGATCATCTGTTCCTCCTTCCCTGTTCTTATTGTTGTGTGTAGCCGCGATGCTTATGGCGCCAGCCCCGCACGGACATAAATCCGGCTGTGGACGCCGAAATGGCCGAGCAGTCTGAGCAGTTGTTGATTGAGCTCCGGATGCTCGAAGGTCTCGCGTTGCAACTGATTGCCCGCGCTGAAATCGCTGGTGGCCGGCGCCGTTTCCAGCCACTGGCCGATGGCTTCGTCGAAGGCGGCGGAGTCGTCGACCGACTCGGCACTCACCACTTCGCGCAGGTAGTCCACGGAGTACGGCGGGTAACGCGCGTCCCCGGTGGCATCGGCGTAAGCGTCGAGCATCGGATGCGGCTGACCGGCGCGCAGCACGCGGCGCAGCCAGGTCGACTGGTATTTCTCGACTTCCATGTGGCGGGTCGCGACCCGTTCGATGGACGCCTGTTTGTCGTCTGCAAAACCGGCCAGCGCCTTGCCTTCCAGCAACAGAAGGCTCGGCAGCTCAACACCCGGCAACGGCTTGGCGTGATACGGCTGGGTCAGGTCCTGAACGTGGTGCAGGCCCCAGCCGAGGAAGCGATAACCCCAATAAGAATGACCGCTGGCGAACGCCAGTCGCGCCAGACCCATGTACTGATACGCGCGCCAGTCCGGCCAGCTGCGCTCGAGAAATCCGGCAGCCGCGTACACCACCGGGCTCTCATGGAAGAAGCCCATGTGGAACGGCGCCTGGGAGCTGTACTGAAAACGCGCATCGCCAAACGGCTGCGGGCCGAAGCCGTACAACGCGGCGACGTCGCCGGGGTTGTCGCTGAACAGGTTGATGTCGTGGCCGTAATCCGGCTCATCGGCGGCACTGGCCAACACGGCCAGGGGCGCGACTTTTTCGTGATCGCTCACACGAATGAAACGCTGGCGATTCCACGGCGAAAGCGTCTGCTCGACCATGACCTGATCGGCCTGCAGATGCTCGCGCTCGGGCAGGTCCTTGCCCGGCAGCGGCTGGATGACCATCGCCAGATAAATCTGCGGATTGATCCGCAGCGCGGTGAGGAAATCGTGGCGCAGATTGTCGCTCGGCGTGGCGGGCAATTTGAGGTTGTCGGGGCGCGGCGGGTATTGATTGAAATGCTCGCGGGCGAAGCGTTCCTGCTCATCGAGCAACGCGACGATGGCCGGGTATTGCTCGGAGAGAAACTGCTCCAGCGGTTCGACCTCGACGGACGATGCATCGCGCAACGCCGGCAGATCCTGCAACGCCAGGTAACTGCCCACCGTATGGTTCGACCAGCCCCACGCCGTGGGGGCCATTGCGCAAAGCAGCAGGAGGGAGATCAGCTTCATTGCTTCTGGTTCTTGTTATGTGTGCCGTGGGGATCGAGCCTAACAACCGACCCCGCCTCTGACACTGTCCGATCTCACCAGAAAAGTTCTCCGATAGCGCCACGCGCAATGTTGTTTCAGGCCGGGTAACCGGTGATCTTGCGGATGCTCTGGTACAACGGTTTGAGCTGCCGATACATGCGCAGATAGACGTCCTTGTACAGTCGCTCATAGACCTGCTGCGCCTCGGGTTGCGGCTGAAACACCGCACCAACCCGGGTCATCGCCGCTATCGCCGTGGGGAAATCCGCGTGCAGCCCGAGCCCCACCGCGCAGCAAATCGCCGCGCCCAGACCGGACGCTTCATAGACGTGCGGACGCTCCGCCGGCAGGCCGAAAATGTTCGCCGTGAGTTGCATCGCCGCATCACTTTGCGAGCCACCGCCAGCGACTCGCAAACGGGTGACGGAGATCTTCGAGCGCTTCTCGATTTTCTCCATGCCCTGGCGCAAGGCGTAGGCCAGGCCTTCAAGAATTGCTCGGTAAATGTGCGCACGGGTGTGCACGTCGCCGAAGCCGATCATTGCGCCTTTGGCTTCGACACCCGGCTCGCGAATCCCCGGTGACCAGTACGGTTGCAACGTCAATCCCATCGAGCCCGGCGGCACCGCCTCGACCAATGCATCGAACAGTTGCTCGGGCTCGATGCCCTGCTCTTTGGCCTGCTGCATTTCCCGCAGGCCGAACTCGTTCTTGAACCAGCTGACCATCCAGTAGCCGCGATAAATCATCACCTCGCAGTTGTACTGATCCGGCACCGCCGACGGGTACGGCGGAATCAACGGGACGATTTCCAGATAGCGCGAACGGGTGCTGGTGATCGTCGCCGTGGTGCCGTAGGACAGGCACACCGTGCCCGAGTCAACGACGCCGGAGCCGAGCACTTCACAGGCCTTGTCGGCCCCCGCCGCGATCAGCGGGACGCCTTCGGGAATGCCGGTGTGGCGGCTCGCTTCGGCGCTGATATGGCCGAGGGTTTCACCGGGTTTGTGCAAGGTCGGCAGTTGCTCGGGACGCACCGCCAGCGCCTGCCATTTCCAGTCACGGGTTGCGGCCCAGCGCAGGCGCTTGAAGTCGAACGGCAAGTAACCGACGCAACAGCCCACCGAGTCGACGAAACGTCCGCACAGGCGATGCGTGAGAAACCCCGAGAGCAGCAAAAACTTGTCGGTCGCCGCCCACACTTCGGGTTGATGGCGGGCAATCCAGTTGGCCTCGGCCTGGGCGCGAAAGTAATCCACCGTAGCCTGCGCGCCGGCCAGTTTGAACAGCCAGCCCCACGGCCCCTTGATCCCGCCTTCGACTTGGCTCTGGCGCTGATCGAGCCAGAGAATCGCCGGGCGCAACGGTTTGCCCTGGGCATCGACGTTGATCACCGTGCCGCGCTGCGTCGTGAGAGAAACCCCGGCGATCTGCGAACGATCGATGCCGGTTTGCGCCCACACCTGCTGGCAGGCCTCGCCCAGTTTCGCCCAGTAATATTCCGGATCCTGCTCGGCCCAGCCCGGTTGCGTCGAGTAATAGGCCTGCAATTCAACCTTGCCCTTGCCGAGCAGATTGCCCTGCAAATCGAAGAGCAGCGCGCGCACGCTCTGGGTGCCATTGTCGATGGCCAGCAGGTAACGCTTGTTCGGGTGGTTGTCCATGGAGCTCTCTTCGAGGGGCATCACTGCGCGATATCCGGCAGGCCGTGATGGCGTTGCCATAACGCCTGATAGCGTTGCTGTTCCTGTTGCCAGTGTTCGTCGTTCCAGCCCAGCCGTGGTTGGCAGAGTTGGCGAATGGCCGGGAAATACTCCGCGCCGCCACGGGGCAGCAACAGGCCGAGACGGGTTCGGCGCAACAGCAGGTCATCCAGGTGCAGGACCATTTCCGCTTCGCAGGCGAAGGTCAGTTCGGCCCACAAGGTGTCGGTGGCGCCCACCGTTTCATGGCCCAGTTCGACGAGCAGTTGCGCCAGCCTCGGCAGGTCCCGGCCATGTCGCCCGGCCAGACGTCGCCACTGACCGGGGCTGAGGCCGGGGATTGTCAGTGGCGGCACGGCGGCAAATACCGGCGCAGCATCGTCTTCGAAAGAACGGCCGAGTATGTCGGCGCAGGCCTTGAGCACTTTGATGGCTTGCGGGCGAAATGTCGTGAGTTTGCCGCCGGCCAACGTGACGCAACCCGGCTCCTGCCACAGCACGTGTTCACGGGTTTCGTTGGACGGTTTGTCTTGATGTTCACCCGCCGCGCTGCCTACTACCGGACGCACGCCGGACCAGGTTGAAAGCACGTCGGCCGCTGTCACTTCAGCGCCGGGAAACTGCTGTCGGCAGGCGGCCAGCAGATAGTCGAGCTCTTCAGTGCTGATGCTCGCGCTCTGGTCCAGATTCTCGCGGTGATCGAGGTCGGTGGTGCCGACCACTGTGGCGCCTTCCCACGGGAAAACGAATACCGGTCGCCGATCCCGTTCATGCAGAAACGTGAACGCCTGCGCCACCGGCAAGCGCCAGCCCGGCAGCAGCAAATGACTGCCACGCAATGGGCGCAACTGGCGTGGCGCCTCGGGCGGGCGCAAGCGTTCGGCCCAGGCCCCGGTGGCCACCGCCAGCACGCCACAACGCAATTGCAGTGAGGCGCCGGCCTCGCAGTCTTCGACCTGAACCCCGCACACCCGCCCGTTTTCCCGCAGCAGATGTTCGACGCGTACACCGTTGAGCACCACCGCGCCGTCGGCCCGTGCTTCGCTCAACACGCGCATCACCAGCCGCGCGTCGTCGGTCAGCGCATCGATAAAACAGGTGCCGCCCAGCAGGCCATGTTCTTTCACGCCCGGCGCCAGATATCGCAGTTGCTGCGCGTCATGGAAACGATGGTCATGCCTCCCGGCCAACGCGTCATAGATCGACAACAGACCACCCAACACTCGCGGCCCGGGAAAGCCGCCGCGATAGTGCGGCATCATGAAACTCATCGGCTCCACCAGCCCCGGCGCTTCGTCGAGCAGACGCTGGCGTTCGCGCACCGAATCGCGGGTCAGGCGCCACTGGCCTTTGGCGATGTAGCGCAAACCGCCGTGGACCATTTTCGACGACCGACTGGACGTGCCCCAGGCGAAATCACGCTGTTCCAGCAGCAGACAACGCCAGCCACGACGCGCGGCTTCACGCAGGATGCCGGCACCGCTGATGCCGCCGCCGATGACGATCAGATCCCAGGTTTCAGCCGCCAGCGTCGGCAGGATTTGCTGGCGCCATTCAGCGTTCCAGTCCGCGCTCATGGCGGTCACTCCTGCAACAGCGTGCCGGGGTTCAGGCGCCCGGCCGGGTCGAAGTGCCGGCTCAGCGCCTGCAAGGTGTCCATCGCCAGCGCGCCTTTTTCGCGCGGGAGGTACGGCGCGTGATCCTTGCCCACGCCGTGCTGGTGGCTGATGGTGCCGTGGTTGTCGACGATGGTCTGGCTGGCCGCGTGCTTGAGGGCTTTCCAGCGGGCCAGTGTCGCGGGATAGTCCGCCGCCGGGCGAAACACGTAAGTGGTGTAGATGCTCGAACCTTCGCCGTAGACGTGGGACAGATGCGTGAACACATGCACCCGCTCACCCTCGGCCGCCAAGGCATCCCGCAGGCTGTTTTCGATCCGGTTGAGCAGGTTGTCGACGTTGCTCCAGTCGGTGGCGGTTTCGAGGGTGTCGACCACGTAACCGGCGTTCCACAGGTTCTCCCGCAGGTAAGGAAAACGGAAGCGGTTCTGCGCCCATTTCTTGCCCAGCAGCGTGCCGGTGAACACACCGCCGAACGCTTTCAAATGCTGACGGGCCTGACTCAGGGACAGCGCATTCTGCTTGCGATTGCCGGTCACGCCGAAGGTCAGCAGGCACTTGCCCTGCCCCGCGCCGCGCAGGTTCAAGTATTTTTCCAGCCAGGCGATCTGTTGCGGATGGCCGGCCAGCGCCAATTGGGTTTCGGTCTCTACTGCATTGGAAAGACGCAGCATCGACAGCGGTACCCGCGCTTGCGCCAGTTGCTGAATGGCTTGCAGCGCCTTGCTCCAACTGGGCAGAAACACGCCGTAGAAACGCTCATCGGCCGGCAACGCACTGACCCGCACCTTGACCTCGGAAATGATCCCGAAACGCCCCTCGCAACCCAGCACCACTTCGCGCAGATCCGGGCCGGCCGCCGAGGCCGGGAAGGTCGGGATTTGCAGAGGCCCGGCAAAGGTTTCCAGGGTTCCGCCGGCGAACAGTTGCTCAATCCGCCCATAGCGCAGCGACTGCTGACCGCTGGAACGACTGGCCACCCAACCGCCCAGCGTCGACAGCTCCCACGACTGCGGGAAATGCCCCAGCGTGTAGCCACGGGCGCGCAGTTGGCTTTCTACCTGCGGGCCACTGGCGCCAGGGCCGAAAGTCGCCAGCAGGCTTTGTTCGTCGAGGTCGATCAGGCGGCTCATCCGCGCCAGGGACACCGTCACCACGGGCCGCGCAGAGTCTGGCGGGTTGATGTGCCCGGCCACCGACGTGCCGCCGCCGTAGGGGATCAGGCACAGGTCCTGCGCCTGGGCGAGCGCCAGCAATTGGCGGATGTGTTCGGCGGTTTCCGGGAACGCCACGGCGTCGGGGTAATTGCCCAGCGCGCCTTCGCGCAACGCCAGCCAGTCCGGCAGGCTCTGGCCTCGAGCATGCAGCAGACGGTCATGGGCATCGATGCTGTACAAGGCGTGTTCCGCCAGCCGCGAGACCGGCACGCGGGCCAGCGCCGCTTCGAGCGTCGCATCGGGCAGCGCGCGCCCCTTCCCCAGTCGTTCATGGAGAAAACTAGCGCCCTGGGCCGGCAGTTCGACCACCGTGGTTGCATCTCCCCAGCCGTTCCAGCGTCGCATGCGTGTGTCCTTCTGTGCAGTCTGATCAGTGAAATTTCAGGCCCTCATACTAGTCAGCCGGCCGAAAGTGTCACGGTCGCATCCGGCCAGTTCGAGTAGCCAATTGAGTCAAACGTCGCGCAAGCGTCAGCCATTTACTTTAGTCGTGGATTCAAATTACCTTTCAGGGCGCTCATCCGCCCGTGGCGGCCTCGATCAAGGGAATACGGTCATGCAATCGCTCGGCTTCACCTCCGTTCCGCCGCTGCTCAAGTACCTGCGCCATGCCGAACATCTGGGCCTGGCCATCGAGCCTGCGTTGGCGGCGGCCGGGTTGCAGGCGCAGCAGTTGAGCGACAACAGCCTGCGCTTGCCGGGTGAAACCCATGAGCGGTTGCTCGATTACTTTTGCGAGCACTCGGGCGATCCGCTGTTCGGCCTCAACGCCGCGAATTTCGTACTGCCCAACTCCTGGAGCGTGCTCGGCTACATCACCATGAATTGCGCGACACTGGGCGACGCCATGAGCCGCATCATGCCGTTCGAAAAACTGGTGGGCGACATGGGCGTCAGCCGTGCGGAGGTGCACGACAGCCACGTGCACCTGATCTGGAGCTGCCGATTTGAACGCCCGCGGATTCGCCGGCATCTGGTGGAAAACGTGCTCGGCTCCTGGCTGCAATACGCACGATGGATCGCCGACACCCAACTGTCGCCGGCCGCCGTGTGGCTGGAACACTCTATCCCGGCGGACACCACGCAGGCGCAGTACGAACAGTTTTTCGAATGCCCGGTGCTGTTCGATCAACCGTATTCCGCGCTGATCGTGCCGTTGCCGTATTTGCAGTTGCCGTTGCGCCAGGCCGATGCGCATTTGCTGCGCACCCTGGAAGAACACGCGCAGAGTTTGATGGCGACGCTGGAGGATGCGTCGCTCGAACAGCGGGTCAAAAGTATTCTGCGCCAGTTGCTCAAGGAAGGCCTGCCGCGCAAGGAGCAGGTGGCCGAGCATCTCGCGGTGTCGGTGCGCACGCTGCAACGCCAGTTGCATCAGGCCGGCACGTCGTATCAGCAGATCCTCGACGAACTGCGCCAGGAACTGGCCGAGCATTACCTGCTCAACAGCACCTTGCCGATTCAGGATATCGCCCAGTACCTGGGCTTCACCGAACCGCGCTCGTTTCACCGCACCTTCAAGAGCCGACGCGGCATGCCGCCCGGTGAGTTTCGGCAGACTCACCGGGTAGCGAACGACAGCTAGAGACTGATCGCGTTGGTGAACACCAGACGATTGCCGAACGGATCGGCGATGGTCATGTCCTGGCTGCCCCACGGCATGGCCTGGATGCCCGGGTGCGAGAACTTGTAGTTCTTGGCGACCAACTGCTGCTGGAACGCCTCCAGTTCATCGGTCTCGATCCGCAGGGCCGAACCCGGTGTTGCATCGCCGTGGTGTTCGGACAAATGCAGCACGCACTCGCCGCGCGAGACTTGCAGGTACAACGGGAAACCGGGTTCGAAACGATGCTGCCAATCGATCTTGAAGCCGAGGAAGTCGACGTAGAATTCCACGGCCTTGGCTTCATCGAAAATCCGCAGGATCGGGGTGGTTTTGCCGAAGCTCATGGGTTGCTCCCTGACTGATTGGCCCCAGAGTGTAGCCGGGGTGGATGTCAGCAATTCGGCTTGGTGATGGCTTTCTTTAATTGCAATGTGCCATCACTGTGACGCAGTCAGCAAAATTCAACGAAAGCCGTCGCGCAGATCGCCTTGGCGCGCCAGGAACCGCCCGGGTCTTTGGCCATTGGCCTGACCGTCGCGGTAGCTCAGCACGCCATTGATCCACACACCTTCGATGCCTTGGGCGGCGCGTTGCGGGTCGTTGAAATCCGCCACGTCACGCACGGTCGCCGGGTCGAACAGCACCAGATCCGCCCAGTGGCCTTCACGAATCTCGCCCCTTTCCTTCAGGCCGAAACGCGCTGCCGACAGACCGGTCATCTTGTGCACGGCGGTGTGCAGCGGAAACAGGCCGACATCGCGACTGAAATGTCCTAGCACCCGTGGGAAAGCGCCCCACAGGCGCGGGTGCGGGAACGGGTCTTCCGGCAGACCATCGGAGCCGACCATCGATAGCGGATGGGCGAGGATCCGGCGCACATCGTTCTCGTCCATCCCGTAATACACCGCGCCCGCCGGTTGCAGACGCTTGGCGGCATCGAGTAACGACACGTTCCATTCGGCGGCGATGTCCATCAGGTCGCGACCGCCCATTTCCGGATGCGGCGTCGACCAGGTGATGGTGA